>CALJVI010000001.1 GCA_937974575.1 uncultured Saprospiraceae bacterium
ATAACATACAAAACCAACACATCTAATGGGTGAAATGATCAAATCGTTTTGCAAAAACTGCAATTACAAACAAGACAATCTAAGTATCGGACATGGCTTTGACTTTACAAGAGGCTCCATGATGCCTGCTTTTTGTGAAGCTTGCGACAAACTGCAATTAGCGGACATGAGCAATGAGAATGTTGTTTGCAAAATACATAAGACTCCTATCCAGTTTTATCATGGTGACGAATCGCTTGCAAAGGATGTAAATCCAGATGTAAACCAAGCTGTTGTAGAATGGAATGGGACTTATCTTCTAAAGGCAAAATACAAATGCCCGCAGTGTAAGGAGCATACTCTAAAGTTCACCGATAAGGGCATCAACTGGGACTAGTACGTTTTCAGATATTTTGATGAGACCTATACATTTTGCTATAACATAGAGATAAACTAAAAGCTGCTTTGGCTTTAGTTTATTTTTAACATAGCAAAACCTCCTTTTACAGGATTTAGACAAGCTGTCTTTTCCCCTTCTGCCACAATATAATAATGCTTGATTTTAGCCTTGTCTATTTCTATCGCAAATGTCTTATCATCGGCGGTGTGATCACCAGCATTACCATCATCATTCATAAGGACCTTATGAGTCACGCCTATTTTTTCAGCTTGGTAAAACAAAAACACACGCTCCGCATTTTCTACTCTAGCTTGAACTACAATAGTACTATCCGTAGCGTTTTTATGATTTACTAAATTGATGGTAGGATCGTCCTTTAACATCAATGGATGCGCTAGCAATTTCTTCACTCTACCTTCCATCAGCTCAGTAATTCCAATGATACTTTGTTTTCCTACTGGTACTGTTTGATTCAAACTCTGCTTGAATAAATCATAAGGATATAGCTTTTGTTCATCTGACTTTACATAATGATCGATACTACTCTGTACTTGTTGTGCTCTTGTTCTATAATGTCCATTTTCAAACTGCTCTTTCAGCATCGTTTTGATATGCGCTAAATACATCTTACGATAAAGATCTACTGAAAGCAACTTACTAATTAATGGCCGTTTATCGTTTTTGTAATGCATGAACAAGCTCAAATCCATGAGTTCCTCATTAGACATAGGTTTATTGGACGCGCCGCTATATCTGAACCCTCCAAAAGCCATATTCATATCCCATACTATGGGGTGAAATACCCCAGTTGTATCCTGGTACAAATAAAAATTATGGGAAAGTTTGCCAGAATAACTGTCCAAATTGACTAGTACATTATTGAATGCCAGCATCCATAGACATTGATCCACATCCAGCACCTCATGAATATTCTCCGGATCGTCTTTAAGCTTTTTTGTTAGCTCTATTAATGGCTTCCAGGTATTGTCATTTTTAAGTTCGTAATTGTTCTGATAACAGATGGAATCTTTTCCTTGATATAGCAAGGCAGAAAAATCTCCTTCTAAACACTGCTTGGCACCTCCCGTCTTGTTGATAGCTTGCTTTATGTCCAATGGATCACACTTGATCAACTGCCCTTTGCGGGATCCATAATGCTCTTCTAAAAAAGATTTGTCCACCGATTGGACACTATTGTACAGACCTACATATTTGCCGTTTACGTACAGCCTAGCATAATTGCATTTGGAGGCATGCATATAATTTCTAGCCACTTCATAGGCTAGCGTCTCTCTAATAAAAGTAGGATCTCTGAATACATTAGACAGTTTGATGGTATTGTATTTACCAGGCAGCTTCTGCCCCTTAATTTTATAATTCAGTTTGATGTTAAATGGCAGCTTTGAGGAGCCGCTTCTTTGCACACTATAAAAAGAACTATTGCCTTTGTACCTTACCCCTACACTATCATAGGTGATACCATTAAGCTTTAGCGTTGCGGTTACCCTTTTTTTCTTTCCTTGATTCTTAAGATTGGTAAGTATTTCTGCCCAATTATCTTGTTCAAACTCGATTCTTATTTCTTTTACAGAATATAAGTCATAGAAATCCTGCCCGCTCACGCTCACGCTTAGCATGATGAAGCTTAGCGTGAATAGGTGTGCTATAGTCTTAAACATTTTCATAGGAATATGGCTGAGCAAGCGGTGACTAGTTATTCAAATCTTCAAGATTGGCAGTATATGGCTGGTGCATATAATTGGAAGGAGAAAAAGTAACTGTCCCTTTATTCTCCGCTACAATATAGTATTCAATGGCACCTGCATTTTTCGCATCTGAGATTTGTACGCCAAAAACATCATCCCCTGCTTTTCCATCTCTACTCTTTCCATCGTCTTTCATTTGCATAGATTGATAGGTTTCATCTGCAGCAAATCGATACATGATTTTTACATTCTTGGCAAATTTTTCTACCCTAGCAGTTATCTTAAAGTCCACAATATCCTTGCCCATATCAGGTCTGCTTTCCACAGTTACCTCGCTTACCTTCACAGGCAATACAGCTAAGCTGGGATGCTTCTTTAAATATGATGCCCTAGCTTCCATCAATTCAGAAATTCCAGGAATCTTACTCCTCTTTCCTACAGTAGATATTAAGCTCTTTTCAAAATCAGCACCATCATAGTAGTGATTTTTATCGTCATAATAAGCCTTCTGCATAACTCTTTGAAGCTCCTCCGCTCTATCCAAGTATTGGCCTTTTCTGAAATTTTCATTCAAAATCGTCCTTACATGAGACAAATAAATCATCTTGTATTTCGGATTCGCTAGCAATTTAGATATCAAAGGCTTGGAAGGATTGTTTTCATGCAATAGCGGATCTAACTTTTGCAAGCCAGCAAGATCCAAATCAGATCCTCCACCTACATTCTTATAAGAACCAAACGCTAGGTTAAGATCCCATACAATCGGATTAAACATCCCTTTATCATCTTTATATAGATAGTAATTTTCAGAATGATCTCCAGTATAACTACTCAAGTTGACGAGAACATTATTATAAGCCAACATCCATAGTGTTCTATCTACATTCAATACTTTTGAAATATCGGCTGGAGATTGATTCAAGCTTTTGGTAAGCTTCATCAAATCATCCCATCCATGTTCCGATTTCAATTCATAATTTGAAAAGTAGCACTCTACATCCTCTTCATACTCAAGGTTAGAAAAGATATCCTTTTTACATCCATTGGCAGTTTCCTTTTCAATATCTGGATTACACTCAAAAAAGGTGTTTTCACTAGACCCAAAATTACTTTCCAAAAACTGACCACTAACACTTTCTACATTGACAAACAAACCGTAGTACTGATCATTTACATACACCTTTACAAAGTTGGCTTGTGGTGCTGCCATATACTTTCTAGCGATCTCAAACCCCAACACCTCACGCACCATACTTGGATCTCTGAGTGCATTTGACAACTTCACCGTTTTATATCCTTGGTGATTTTGGCTACGGTCAATAAAATTCAACTTGATGTGTAGCGCATTTCTTTTGGACCCCGCTTTAAAAGAGCGTGTTCCTCTAAAACGTACCCCAATATTTTTATACGCTTGGCCATCTATTTTAGCCTGCCCAAGCAATAGCTCATTGCCATATATTCGCAGAGAGTCAAGCTCCTCCGCCCAATCATTGGTCTTGAAAGTCAATCGTATTTCCGCTAATCTATCTGGATCATAGAAATTGGATTCGCCTTGAGCATATAGTGCTTCAAAACAAGTACTAGAACAAAGAATTAGGAATAAAATGAATGTTCGAATGAAAAGTTGGTTCATATTCGTCTGCATGTAACAAAGCTACTAAATATGAGACTTTTTCTATATTAAAACAGCCTTATTTGGCTAAAATATATCAATTACCCTAATATATCACGGATATGTAAGGCAATATTTATCAGCATAATAGCGATCAGTGCGATTGATCCAAATCTAATTATCGTCTTGTTCTCTTTTAAAAAAGATTTGCTCTCCTTTGTCTCAATCATTCCTCTGGAGAAAAGATATAAATAAACGCCTGCCAAGAGGAAGACGATCTCCAAAATCAAACCTATATATGTTGTCATACCATGAGTTTTTCTTCAAAAAATCCGGTCTTCTTGTTCTTTTTCACCTTGTCCCAATCAAAGTAACGACCATTCATACATACATATACGCCTGGTGCCAACATTTGCGCAAAAGCCAATGATGATCCTAGATTGAAAAAACCATCCGAAGAGGTACCAAAAGCATAGGGAATCATTGCTCCAGTCAGTACGATAGTCTTTCCTTCAATATTGGAATGGGCTAATTTTTCTGCTGTCAGCGCCATGGTGTCTGTACCATGTGTAATGATGATTTTATCAAACTTTGACCGCAGACAATTGTGGGCAATCATTTCACGATCCTCATCGGTCATTTCTAGACTATCTACCATCATCAAAGTCCGTACTTGGATATCCAAAGTACAACGGCCTCTATCAAACATACCTTGCAGGTGGGTTTCCTTAAAGTACAACTCTCCCGTAATGAAGTTGTACTCTTTATCAAAAGTACCTCCAGTAACAAAAACTTGAATCATGATTTTTAAAAATTGAATTTGCCTCTTAATATTCCACTATGGCGAAGATACCATATACCCACAAATATCAACACGATTAGCAATATTAAAAGTGCAATTTTGAACCAACTCAGTGGCTTCTTGCCATGCACACGACCCGTCTGGCCATTGATCAAAAATCGATAAATCTTATTCTGATAAGTATAAGAGCAAATCCAAAAAGGCAGAACAATATGCTTATAGGTTTTAGCATATTTCTTACTGGAGACATGCAGATTTCTTTGGGTATCTCCTCCCAATTGTGCAGAGCACATATTACGCAGTCTATGGTCCATCAACTGCTCCGCAATGCCATATCCTTCATCCAACTCTATCTGATATACCTCTGACTCCCAACCCATTATCAGGCGAGGATCAAAATTCACCACCTCTTTCAGCTTAAAAGGCATTTTCTCTACTTCCCTCTGTTCAATCCTTCCAGAAGCAACTACCAGTACATCATCAAAGAAGTGATTCAGGCGGCCAGATCGACTCTGCCATCGGATATTTGGGATTCGTTGATTACGCATTCCGCCTCGGCTATTAGGCATAGGCACGTTATTTTGGGTATAGTGGCCAGCCTGTCCTTGCCAAGTAGATTCTGTCTTTGCATCATAGGTCCAAAATGGAATATACATGCCATGTAAGCCTTCCACCCTACTCAGTTTCTTCAGCTTGTTAGGATGAAAAGCACCCTGGCGAATCCAACGACTAAACTTTTCATTGGCCATTTCTTTAGAAACATAAAAAGGTATAATCCCAACAGGCTTGATATACTGATGCTCTAGTGCATCTACATTCACATTATTGGAACCACAAAATCCACAAGTGATTTGCATTTGATCACTCTCCACCATAAACTTGGCAGCGCAATTCTGACAGTCAAAAACTTTCTTATTTACTTCTTCAGGAACAAAGTGCTTGGCTTGTTTTAGATCCCCTTCCAAGGCCGTCTCTACGACTTGGTCATTCGCACTATTTACCTCCTCTCCATAACCACAATGGCCACAAGAAATTTGCTTTTTATCCGCCTTATATTGCAGTTGATTTCCACAAGATGGGCAAGGCAGATGCAGTGCATTTTCAATATTTCCACGTTCCTGATATTCCTCCATACCTTAAGTAGCTGCATGACACAGCGATGCATTTTTATAATCTAGCGAGCAATTCTTTTTTCTTAGCATCAAACTCTTTTTGCGTCAAAATTCCACTTTTGAGGAGCTTCCCTAGATCCTTCAAGGTATCCATGATCTCTTCCTTGGTTTGTGGCTTTTCAGTCGCTGGTTGTTGACCTGCATTCTGTTGATTCATCATCATATTGGCCATTCCCATGCCCATACCCATGCCTATACCTTCTCCTGCACCACCACCTGGGTTATCTGCTGCTTTTTCGATAGCTTGAGCTTGCTGAAACTGTTGAAACTTCGCCATATCATCCACCATATTCATATTGGTCATCTTGTCATAAAACTCCAAGACTTCCTTAGGCAAGGTCGTACTACTGATTTGAAACTTAACCAGTTCTATTCCAAACGGATCAAACTCCTTTTGTAGGATTGGGACGATCTTCTCTCCCAGCTCCGTGTAGTTGGCCGCCATATCCAATACCGATATTTTTGCCTCTCCTAGCGCCTCCGCAAAATTCTGTGACACTATAGATCTCAAGGACTCTTCCAATGCAGCAACTTTCACTACACTATTGGTACCCGCATATTCCATCATGAATTTATTCACATCCGAAACTCGGATAAAATAATTTCCATGCGCCTTTATTCTTACTTGCTTAAATTCTGGATCACGTAAGATGATCGGATTCGGAGTCCCCCATTTCAGATTCGTAAAAGTCTTCAGACTTATAAAGTACACATCTGCTAAAAACGGAGATTTAAATCCTTTGTCCCAGTTACGCATCGTCGTAGTCACTGGAATATTTTGTGTAATCAATTCAAAACGACCCGGTTCAAACACATCCGCCACTCTACCCTCGTCCAAAAATACAGCAGTCTGCGACTCCCTTACGGTAAGCTGAGCACCGTACTTTATATTTTTATCTGCATCTGGAAATTTCCACAATATGGTATTGCTATCCTGCTCTACCCAATCGATGACTTCGACAAATTCGTTTTTTATAAAATCAAATAAACCCATAACTATCTTTTTATTTTAAATACTTTGCTAAACGTTCGGTATAAATATACCACTTCCTAAACGATACAGATCAAAAATTCTACCAAGGGCTTCAATCAGCGTACCTACTATATAAGACTCTATATTTATCGGAAAGTTTCTCTCCTGGGGCCCAAAACCACAATATTATTTCCTTATAGATCAAAAAGTAGTGAAAATAGGAAATTATATTACAATTTATTTTAATATATTTACGTCTTATATTGATAATCACTTGTTTAGCAGATGAGTTTACGTTTTATTCTTTGGAGCACTATATTGTGCTTGTCGATACCAGTCTTCGGTTCCGCTTCTGTACCCTACTTCCATAGGGTGGAGGCAAAAGTAGGTGATTCAGCTATCAAGCTATTGTCTAGGTATCACCTCATTGATCATACTTGCAATGTCGATCAATTCAAAAAGATCAACAATCTCGACCAGAAAGCTACTATCAAAGCGGGTCACAACTACTTTATCCCTGTTTACATCTATACCTACAATGGCAAAAGCATTCGCTCTAGTATTGGCGTAGACGATTGGGACAAAGCCATTCGCATTAAGACCTACAACGAAGTTATTCTTGCTGAAGGATATCGCTCACAGACTATTGCCGACAGCAAGTTACTTTGGGTTCCCTATCATGAGCTCAATTGCATAGGACAAAGAATTCCGCTTGACGAAAAAGTCGTTATGGCCAAAACCGTAGAGACTTCTAAGAAAAATATTGACAACGTTAGATTTGCTAGCAAAGGAGCCAATGGCGTCGAAACAGGCACCGTATCGGGTCGCACCTTTTCCATCTTCGGCAACGAATATGAGAATGTACCCCTCAAAAGTTCTGCCCTTGCAGGCAAGATCTTCTACCTAGTCGGAGGACATGGAGGTCCAGACCCTGGTGCCATGGCCGTTGTGGAAAAGAAAAATATTTGTGAAGACGAGTATGCCTATGATGTCACTTTACGTTTAGCGAGATTACTGCTCCAACATGGCGCTACAGCATATATGGTCACCCGTGACAATAATGATGGTATCCGTGATGACTTCTACCTCAACTGTGATTGCGATGAACGATACTGGGGCTCAAAGACGACTATGCCGGTCAAACAAATTGCACGCCTCAGACATAGATCCGCCGTTGTCAATGCCCTATACGATAAGAATAGGAAACAAGGGATCTCAGATCAATACTTAGTTGCTATCCACATTGACAGTCGCAACGAATCTGCTCAAACAGATTTGTTCTTCTATCACTACCCTGGCAGCAAAAGCGGTAAGAAACTTGCTCAATCCCTACATAGCTCCATGCTCAATCAATATGCACGCTACCAACCAGGTCGCAAATATACTGGTACCGTTTCAGAGCGCAACCTACACATGCTCCGCGAAACAAAGTCCAACAACGTCTACATCGAATTGGGCAACATCAAAAATGTCCACGATCAAAAGCGTCTCCTAATTCCCGAAAATCGTCAGCTCATCGCAGAGTGGTTGTTTCAAGGGTTCCTTGACGCCAAGTAAGTAAACAACTATTTTTATTTGGAGGCTCCCCTCCTGTCTTCCACCGAAAAGGGTGTCAGCCATACGGGGCGTTATGCTATGTAGCTCGCTACTCGCTCGGCCCTACGGTCTTCGCCTATCGGCTCACTACGTCGCAGCACTAGCCCAAGACTATATAGATGAATAGCGTTTAAACTCCATTTAAGTAGAGAATTCGCCAAAGCGCTTCGTTAAACCACCCAATATGCAAATAGTCAGAACAGCTTATTCCTTCTACAGAAATTCGAATACAACCTTTGCGCTATTCGCGTGAACAAAAAAGAAATGCCTTTGCGCTCTTTACGTGAACCTGAAGCCGAGTGGTACCCCAGAGCTATCCCAATTCGCTGCTCCCCATCGGTTTCACGCAAAGTACGCAAAGAAAAAACACGCAGAGATCGCAAAGAAAATTCAACAGAAACAAGCACTTCTCTAACAACTAGCATAGAAAGAAAAGGAGACTTTGAAGAATACGATCTAAGCTTCATCATCTCCCCTCAAATTCACCCATTCTCTATTCTAAAAAATAATCCCTAATTTAATTTTTCTTTGAGCATGC
>CALJVI010000002.1 GCA_937974575.1 uncultured Saprospiraceae bacterium
ACTCAGCTCCTACCCTTTGGAGCAGAAAAAGAAACAGGAGATAGAATAAGACTGGATTTGAATTGTAAGTTTTAGAGGTGTGTGTGTGTGTGTGTTGATATGCCATTTTTAGGCAAAAAATATTTGACAAATACCTCAGACAAGCAATTTGCAACACAAAACAACCGTCAACACCTTGCTTACGGTACACAAAATGCTTACATTTGTATATGAAGGTCCGTGTTATAAAGAAAAGCAATGTTAGAAGTATTACATCGGGCAATCATTTGATGAATAAATATTTTGAGGAGTTCTTTGATAAATTAGACTTTTCTGATTGGGAAAGACCTCAAGATATTATTAAACAATTTAAATCTGCCGATTTAATAACATGTAAAAAGGGTCAAAGAAGTCGAATCGTATTTAATATAGGAAGGAATAAATACAGAATGATTTGTGGATACTGGTTTAGAAAAGCAGAAGTTATTCTGTATGTGAAGTTTATAGGCTCACATAAAGCATATGACACTGTAGATATCTGTGCGGTTGATATTTTCAAAAAATAAAAACATGAAGTACAAAAAGATAATTAACATAAAGCAATACAATAAGTATTGCGATCTTCATGAAAAACTGGGATTGAAAGATGAGGAGAAATACAAAGATGATCTCGACTTACTGGAGATTTTAATTGAGGAGTACGATAGTAGGGAGACTACTTTTAGAAAAAAACTGAACCCAGTTGAGCTATTGAGCTCTATACTAGAAGAAGATCAAATAAGCAATGCCGAATTAGCAAGAGTGGTAGGTACATCTCGTCAACTGATAAGCGATATACTGAGGTACAGGAGAAATATTAGTAAAGAAATGGTCATTAAATTATCACATCATTTCAAAATGAGACCCGAAGCTTTTAGTCGACCCTATAAGCTAAAATCCTCTAAAGAAGATGCAGCACAATCTGCATAATTAGTCGACATATTTAAGTCTACAAGATAGATTCTACCGGCCTAGCGATGTGCAATGGTGCCGCTTTTTTGCGGCAGTCCGTGCCTAGGATGGAGGGCAGGCTGGGGACCGAGTGAATAACGAGTCATGGAACGTAGCGACCCAGAGGGATGCACTAGCCAATGTTGGTTACAACACTGGCTAGTGCATCCCTCTGGGTAGGCCCCGAATAAAAAAATTAGAAGAAAGTATCTTGCGCCATTCGGAAGGTGTTGGCATGTGCCTCAATGATGTCGGCTAGCCGCTCGGAGTATCCGCCACCCATACTAACGGCTACGGGAATTTTGTTTTTTTTGCAAGTTTGAAAAACGAAGGAGTCTCTTTCCTTACTCCCCTGAATGGTCATGCTCAGTCGGCCTAGCTTGTCAGTGGCCAAAATATCTACGCCAGACAGGTAGAATATAAAGTCGGGTTGTACCTCGTCAATCAATCTGGGAAGCGTATTTTTGAGTGTCTCAAGAAATAAGCTGTCCTCGGTTTTGTCTGGAAGTCCAATGTCAAGATTGCTTGTTTCTTTTTTGGTAGGGTAGTTTTTGGCTCCATGCATGCTGAAAGTGAAAACCCGATCCTCATGCTCAAATATCTTTGCTGTACCATTGCCTTGATGGACATCTAGATCTACCACTAAGATTTGTGTCGCCAATGACTGACTCAATAGATAATTGCTCGCAATAGCGATATCGTTGAGTAGGCAAAATCCTTCACCACGGTCGGTAAAGGCATGATGTGTCCCTCCAGCTATATTGAGTGCTACGCCGTATTGTTGTGCATAACGTGCGCAATCAATAGTCCCTTGAGAAATATGTGTGCCGCGGGTGACCAGCTCAGGTGAAAGTGGAAAACCGATTTTACGAATTTCTTTTACCGTAAGAGTTTGTTCTTTGAGTTTTTGCCAATACACCTTGTCGTGGGTGTCTAGAATAACGGATTCAGAAAGTGCCTCGGGGTGAAAAAAACTATCCTCGGTGATAGTACCCTCATAAAGAAGTTGCTCTGGCAGTAGTTCGTACTTCATCATTGGAAAACGATGCCCTTCTGGCAAGCTGTACTTATATATAGGAGAGTAGGCGATCTTAAGCATAGCGTGCGGATAGTTTTTTATCGATATCCTCCATGATTATTTTGCCATGATGTCTGGTGTTTTCAATATAGAACTTACTGGTATTTTGGCCGCCTAGGATGACACCAGCGAGATACATGTTGGCTATATTAGATTCCAAGGATTCTGAGTTGTAGGTGGGTATATTTTGTTGGTCTTCAAGCTCGATACCTATGCTCCGTAAAAAAGCGAAATCTGGCCTATAGCCTGTCATGGCCAACACATAATCATTGGGCAGGCTGATCTCGCCTTCAGGTGATTGGACAATGATGTGATCCTCTAAAATTTCTTTGATTTGACTATTGAAATAGGCTTTAATATTGCCTTCTTTGATTCTGTTTTCAATGTTTGGACGTATCCAGTATTTTACTTTTTCATAGATGGCTTCATCTTTAATGATCATGGTAACTTTTGCGCCTTTGTAGTAGGTCTCTAGGGCTACGTCACATGCGGAATTAGCAGCACCCACTATAGCAACATTTTGCCCAATATAGGGATGCGCATCATCGTAATAGTGTTTTACTTTGGAGCGTTCTTCACCTGGTATATCCAGAAGATTGGGCTTGTCGTAGTAGCCTGTAGCTACGACTAGATGATGGCAATGATAGGTCTTATCTTGTGTCTTTATTTCAAACGTGAAGTATTCCTTTTTGACAGATTTGACTTGCTGTCTGAAGCTAATATTTAGTTGGTATGATTCTGCGACTCTGCGATAGTACTCGAGTGCTTCTTTGCGTGTGGGCTTATCAGTATGAGAAATAAAAGGAATGTTGCCGATCTCCAAAACTTGCGAAGTGGAGAAGAAGGTCATGTTGGTTGGAAAATTGTAAATACTATTGACGAGCAGCCCTTTTTCTAGGATCAGATAGTCCAGTTTTCGTTTGGCAGCTTCTAGGGCACAAACAAGACCTGTGGGTCCAGCGCCAATAATGATAATGTCCTTTTTGATGATATCCATATATGCGAAGTAAATCTTTGTTCAAGATATAACAAAGAAAGGGGCAAAGTGGATTTTTAAAGCAGCCTTTTTTTTAAGCTTGTATTTTATGCTCCTTGCCGACCGAGTAGTAAGCGCATGATTTGTGCATGAAGTTCTTCAGGCTTAAATGGCTTAGTGAGGTAGGCGTTAATTCCAACATTCTTGCAGTTGGTTTCCTCATGCGAACTAGCACTAGCAGTAAGTGCAATGATCGGTACACTGCTCAACTCTCTAATCTTTGCTGCTGCCTCAATACCGTTCATAACAGGCATTTGGATATCCATCAATATAAGATCGTATCCGTGTTCTCTGTATTTTTCATAGCCAATCATTCCATTTTCTGCAATATCTACTGTCACATGATTGGACCATGTGGTGAGGATTTTTTTGGTAGCAATCTGATTGAGGAAATGATCTTCTACCAGCAATACACTTAGCGGGCTAGAAGGTACTTGTGCATTTTCATCGATGACTACTTGCTGAACCATTCTGACCGGTATGCCCATAGTAATGCTTTCGTTATCAATGTCTATATTTAATTCACCATTGATTTGGTAGGCTATTTTATTCAAAATAGCTACGTTAAGCAAATTATGATTTTGTGTGTTTTCTACATTGTCTAGAATGGTTTTGTAATCTTCTGATTTTAGTAGATTGACAATTTCGGGATTGAAAAAGTCTGGCTTGTAACCATCCAATTTTAGTTCAAACTGGCTGCTAGGTTGTGTCTTGGACATACCAGCTCTTACCCCTATATGAGGAATTTTTTCATCGTCGTTAAATACTAAATTGGCCAGATTGTAAAACAACTGAGTTACCTTTTTGGGGTAGGTAAGAACCTTAGAGGGTATGGTTTCTGCAATATCGAATTCGACTTCCATATTGTTAGTGCTTGCTTTTAGCATTGCCATTCGCTTGAAGGCATCTACAAACTCTTCAAGCTTAAATTCTTCTTCTTTATCCTTAAGATCTTCTTGACCTACTATAGAGTAGTTGAGCAAGTTATTGACTGCTCCAAAGAGTTCGTCAAAGGAGTATTTTAAACCACCTATCAGTTCAGCTTGTCTAGAACTACCTGGTAGATTCTCTAGTAAAAAAAGTAGATTGGTGATGGAGGATAAAGGAGTACGTATTTGGAATCCGATGTCTGTCAGCATTTGCTCTTTGATATGGACCATACCTCTGGACATGTTTTTCTCTAAGATCAGTTTTTCATTGACCTTGCGCTCGGTAATATCTTGGATAGCGCCTATTACTTTTATTTTTTGACTACGACCATCGTTGGTAAGTCTGGATTGAATCGAGATGTATTTTATATTTCTACCTTCTGTGACTATACGGTGCTCTATGTTTAGCATACCCGCAGACTTAGATATTTGATCAAAAAATTCTTCTACTTTTGCTTTATCATCAGTATGCACATAGTTTAAATACTCCGACATCGTAGGTTGGAAACTTTGGCGTTGGAATCCGAATAGCTTGAAGATCTCATCTGACCAAATCATCTCATGGCTCACTATATCCATTTCCCAAGACCCAAATTTACCCATCTTCTGAGCTTCTATATAACGCTCTTGATTCTTACTAAGTGTTTCACTTAGATTTTTCAACTTCTGTTGGCTTAGGTGTCTTTGGACGGCGTATCGGATTGCTTTTCCTATTACTTTATTATTCAGTTCTCCTTTAACCAAGAAATCCTGTGCACCTGCTTTTATGGCTTGATTACCGAGGATCTCATTATTCGTTTCTGTTAAAACAATGACTGGTATGTTTGGCTGTTCTTCAAGGAATGAGGTTAGAGTTTTGAATCCAGAAGAATCGGGAAGTATCAAATTGATAAAGGCGATGTCAATAGTTTCTGACTTCGCAAAGTTGATCCCCTCAAAGTATGCATTGGCAATAAATAAGGTACTCTTAGGTAAAGCCTCTTTTACGTATCTTGAAAGTTGCTTGATGTCAGCCTCATTCTTATCTACTAAAAGTATGTTAGGTTTGTTATTCACCATTTTATAGCCATTATATATTAAATACTGGTTTTGTAGAGGGTTTTAAATATATGGTGTACAAAGTACACATTACACATATTCAAATATGATGCCTAAATATGAAGCTTATTCACCATAGGTGTCAAAGCTTTTTATCTTTGTCTCAAAGCATACATATAAGATGAATATTGACACCCTAAGGGAAGAGTACCAAGTCTATTTGGAAAGTAGACAAATTCACAATCAACCCAAGAAGCTCTACGATCCAGTCAACTATATAATGAATTTAGGGGGTAAGCATATACGCGCTACCTTTTTGTTATTGGCACAGACTTTATTTCTCACTAAGCCTACAGATACGGCTTACAGCAGTGCTTACGCGATAGAGCTGTTTCATAATTTCTCCTTAGTGCACGATGATATAATGGATGAGGCAGACACTCGAAGAGGTAAACCTAGTGTCCATAAGGCTTATAGTATCAATAGCGGCATTTTATCAGGAGATGTAATGCTCATCTTGGTTTACGAAGAGCTGCTCAAAATCAAGGATGCCACTCAAAAAAATAAAATACTAGCATTATTTACGCAAACAGCGAAGGAGGTTTGCGAAGGACAGCAGTATGATATCGATTTTGAAACCCGCGAAAACGTCTCTGTAGAAGATTACCTGCTCATGATTAAGCTCAAAACCGCCGTTTTACTAGCTTGTGCGCTTAAAGTCGGTGCTATATTGGGGGGAGCTAGCGATGAAGACGCAGACATACTTTATGATTTCGGTATTAATATTGGCATTTCGTTTCAAATTCAAGATGATCTTTTAGATACATACGGAGAACAAGCTAGTGTAGGAAAAATGATAGGAGGGGACATTCAGCAACGAAAAAAGACAATTCTCTATTTGACGGCACTAGAGCTCATGGGTGCAGATCGAGTGGCATTCAAAACCTTATATGATAGCGACCTAGATATATCGATCAAATTGCCTCAAGTAAGAGATATGATGAATGTCCATGATGTAAAGGAGAATATAGCTAAGATGAAGGATGATTATTTGAAGAAAGCTTTACAGTCCTTAGGGCGGCTTACTTCTGGAGAGCCGGAGGCAGTTAAAGCGCTGCACGGCATGGCTGAATATATTGTGAAGAGATCTAAGTAAAAAAAAGGAGCAACCAAAGATCATCTTGGCTACCCCTCACACTATGAAACACTATTTCTTTGATTAATGGAATTATAAATTTAAGGTCTTGAAACAAGAAAACCAAATCAGACCTGATATTCTAGGGGTATTTCGACTATAATCATGGATTTTAGTTGTTTTACTACAAGATTGACTGCATTATTTTGGGTGTGCCCCTTGTTCCTTCCATGAAAAATGTCAGTCACGGGTCAGGCTATCCAGTACTCCGCGTTGCTTCGGTATGAGGTGATGATATAGGATACTTTATTATGTTTTCTTTATTTGGGCAGCTGAACCACCTAATTTGGGTGTTGAATTTAGAGTCACCTCACACTCCTCCTTACAGTCGGCTACTTACTATCCTTCACACAAGGGTTGAGTATTTGTATCTAAATCTCTTAATCTTTAAAATATCATTTTGCCATTCCACCAGTTCTTCTCTATTTCAGCACCTTTCTTTTTGTAAAAATTTACTGCTGAGGTGTTCCAGTCAAGCACTTGCCATTTTGCCAATTTGGCATCTTTCTTCTTGGAGATCGCAATGAATTCATTGAATAAAAGGGTTCCAACGCCCTTACTTCTGAATTCTTCTTTTACTATAAAGTCTTCTAGGTAGATCATTCTACCTTTCCAAGTAGAAAAAGTGGTGTAGTAAAGGGCCATTCCTATAGTTTTTTTGCCCTCCTTAGCTAGGATAGCCTCAAACACACTTTCATCAAAGCATCTTTTATATTCTTGTAGATTAGTTGTTACAGATTCGGGTTCTTTTTCATAAAGAGCCAGATCTCTTACTAATTCAAAAATATCTTCGAGGTCCGTACTTTCGGCTTGTATTATTTTGATTGTCTCAGTATGATGCATAATCATTATTTTATATTTGTCCCAAGGTAAAGCTTCTAGGTTGAAGCCCTTATACTATGCGGTTTTTTGTGTTGTTTTTATGGAAATATAGTCGTACATTTGCGTTCCCTTTTTAGAAGGGGTGTAGATAACGAGTATAATTAATTAACACCCAGGCGTTTATTGATATTTAAAGACCTGGATTTTAAACTTAAAAGGTATATGCCTACTATCAATCAACTTGTTCGCAAAGGTAGAAAACAAATTATTACCAAGAGTAAGTCAAAAGCTTTGGAAAGTTCTCCACAAAAGAGGGGAGTTTGCACAAGAGTATATACGACTACTCCTAAGAAGCCTAACTCAGCTTTGCGTAAAGTAGCAAAAGTGAGATTGACCAATGGCTTTGAGGTGATTTGCTATATACCAGGTGAAGGTCACAATCTTCAAGAGCACTCTATCGTATTGGTAAGAGGAGGAAGGGTAAAGGATTTACCTGGTGTAAGATATACCATCGTTAGAGGGGCTTTAGATACAGCAGGTGTTGCTGATAGAACTCAGTCTAGATCTAAGTATGGAGCAAAGAGACCAAAGTCAAAAAGCTAATTAACCATTAATACAAAGCGTTTAATAATTTAATATCCAATACTAATACCTAATAGAATATGCGTAAAAGAAAACCGAAAATTAGAATCGTAAAGCCAGACCCTAGGTTTGGAGACACGATGGTTACACAGTTCGTCAACAATATGATGTTGTCAGGTAAGAAGAGTACTGCTTTTGAAGTATTCTATGACGCCATGGATATTATTGAAGAAAAGACAAAAGAAAATCCACATAAAGTATGGAAGGATGGTCTAAACAATGTGATTCCACAAGTAGAAGTTCGTAGTAGACGAATAGGTGGAGCTACATTCCAGATTCCTACTGAAATTAGAGGTGCACGTAAGATCTCTATTGGTATGAAATGGGTGGTTAGATTTGCGCGTCAAAGATCAGGCAAAGGTTTTGCAGAAAAATTAGCTGCTGAACTTATGGCTGCAAGCAAATCTGAAGGTGCTGCTGTGAAGCGTAAAGAAGAAACGCACAAGATGGCAGAATCTAACAGAGCATTTGCGCACTTTAAAGTATAACCTAGGTTATACTACTCCCGTTTACAGAAATATACATTAACATATTTATAATTATTTGCTATGGCAATTGACTTAAAATTTACTCGAAACATTGGTATTGCTGCTCACATTGATGCAGGTAAGACTACCACTACAGAGAGAGTCCTATACTATACAGGTATTAGCCACAAGATTGGTGAAGTACACGATGGTGCTGCAACCATGGATTGGATGGAGCAAGAGCAGGAAAGAGGTATTACTATTACTTCTGCCGCAACTAAGACTTCATGGAAGTGGAAGGATCAAGATTTCCCTATTAATATTATTGATACTCCTGGTCACGTTGATTTTACTGTAGAAGTAGAGCGTTCACTGCGTGTATTAGATGGTGTTGTTGCTTTATTCTGTGCAGTATCTGGTGTAGAACCACAATCAGAAACAGTATGGCGTCAAGCTAACAAATATAAAGTACCGAGAATTGGATTCGTAAACAAAATGGATCGTTCTGGTGCAAATTTCTTTGACGTTGTTAAAGACGTAAGAGATAAATTGGGCGCAAATGCAGTTGCATTACAAGTACCAATTGGAGCAGAAGAAACTTTCAGAGGTGTTGTTGATTTGATCACGAACAAAGCAATTGTTTGGGAGAATGATGATGCTGGAATGACTTTCAATGAGATTGATATTCCTGATGACATTAAGGAGCTTGTTAATGAGCACAGAGGTAAATTGATTGAAGAAGTTGCTGAATACGATGATGCACTTCTTGAGAAGTTCTTTGAGGATCCAAATTCTATCACAGAAGAAGAAATGATTGCTGCTATCCGCGCTGCTGTTATCGATATGAAGATAACACCAATGATGTGTGGATCAGCATTTAAGAATAAAGGTGTACAAATTTTGTTAGACGCAGTTTGTGCTTACCTACCTTCTCCATTAGATTTGGAGGCTGTTATTGGCATCAACCCAAAAACAGACGAGGAAGAGAAAAGAAAGCCAAATGTAGATGAGCCATTTACAGCACTTGCTTTTAAGATCGCTACGGATCCATTCGTTGGACGTTTGTGTTTCTTTAGAGTATACTCAGGTGCATTAGATGCAGGTTCTTATGTATTAAATACAAGATCAGGAAATAAAGAAAGAATTTCTAGAATCTATCAAATGCACGCCAATAAGCAAAAGCCTATCGATCGTGTAGAAGCAGGTGATATTGCTGCGGGTGTTGGTTTTAAAGATTTGAGAACTGGTGATACTATATGTGATGAAAAGCATCCTATAGTATTGGAAAACATAAGTTTCCCAGATCCAGTTATTGGAATCGCTATTGAGCCTAAGACTCAGAAAGATGTTGATAAGTTAGGAATGTCCTTGGCGAAGTTAGCTGAAGAGGATCCTACTTTCAAAGTACATTTTGATGAGGAGACTAACCAGACTGTGATTAGCGGTATGGGTGAGCTTCACTTAGAGATTATCATTGACAGACTTAAGCGTGAGTTTAATGTAGAATGTAATCAAGGGCAGCCACAAGTATCATACAAAGAGGCCTTGAATGTGACTGTCAAGCACAGAGAGAGATTGAAGAAGCAATCCGGTGGATCTGGTTTGTTTGCTGAAATGGAATTCGAATTAGGACCTGCAGATCAAGAATTTCTTGATAGCGAAGAGTTTAAATCTGGAAAAGTAAAGCTTCAGTTTATTAATAAAATTGTGGGTGGATCAATTCCAAAGGAATTTCATCCTTCAATAGTGAAAGGATTCTTACAAATGATGGATAACGGTATTCTTGCTGGTTATAACATCGAGAGTATGAAAGTAACTGTTAGTGATGGTAAGATTCACGCAGTGGATTCAAAGCCTATTGCATTTGAGCTCTGTGCTAAAGAAGGTTTTAGAGAGGCAGCTCCTAAGACTAAGCCAGTATTGATGGAGCCTATCATGAAGCTGGAGGTAGTTTCTCCAGAAGAATATGTAGGTAGTGTTATTGGTGATCTTAACCGTAGAAGAGGACTTCCTAAGTCACAGGATGTACGTACGGGTAATGTTGTTGCAATACAAGCAGATGTACCGTTAGCGGAAATGTTTGGATATGTAACTTCACTGAGAACCATTACATCAGGAAGAGCAAATTCAACAATGGAATTTTCACATTATGCTGCTGCACCTAAAAGCGTCTCTGAAGACGTGATAGCTAAAGCAAAAGGAGCAGCAAATGTTTAAAATAAAAGTTCAATACTTTTGACTATTGGGCTGTAAAGTGTATCTTTGCAGCCCAATTGATTATTTAAATAATATATTGGTAACTATATCAGGGATATGAATCAGAAAATAAGAATCAAACTACGTTCGTACGATCATAATTTAGTAGACAAGTCTACTGAAAAGATTGTGAAGACTGTACGTACTAGTGGTGCTGTAATAACAGGACCCATTCCGCTGCCCACTGAAAAGAAGATCTTTACGGTTTTGCGTTCACCACACGTAAACAAGAAATCTAGAGAACAGTTTCAGTTGCGCACACATAAAAGACTTATAGAGATCTATACCCCTACTCAGAAAACAGTAGATGCGCTATCTAAATTGGAACTGCCTAGTGGAGTTGACATTCAAGTCAAACTTACTTAAGCCTACCTTTCGTAGCACATAGCTGGTATTATTTTGAAACAGAGTGTTCACACTGTAGTGGATTCTTCATATAAAATTTGATTCATCGTGAATGGATTAATCGGACAAAAAATTGGTATGACTAGCATCTTTAATGAGGCTGGTAAGAATGTAGCATGTACCGTAGTTGAAGTAGGACCTTGTGTTATTACTCAAGTTAAAACTTCTGAAACTGACGGCTACAATGCTCTTCAACTTGGATATGGCGAAGCGAAAGCTAAGAACACATCTAAAGCGATGATAAAGCATTTGGACAAAGCAGGTACTGCGCCAAAACGTAAAATTTCTGAATTTAGAGACTTTAATGTAGATGCATTAATCAGTCCTGCTGAAGGAGAACTTGGACCTAAAGGTCTAGGAGATTTACTTACTGTTGCTGAGGTTTTTGCCGAAGGGGACAAAGTAAGTGTTTCTGGTTCTTCAAAGGGAAAAGGTTTCCAAGGGGTTGTAAAGAGATACAACTTTAAGGGGGTAAACGATGCAACTCACGGTCAGCACAATCGCCAAAGGGCCCCTGGTTCTATTGGTGCAGCTTCTTACCCTGCGAAGGTATTCAAAGGTATGAGAATGGGTGGACGTATGGGTAACACTAAAGTGAAAGTTCAAAACTTGGAGGTTGTAAAGATATTTCCAGAAAAGAACATTCTATTGATTAAAGGTGCACTTCCAGGTCATAAGGGAGCATTTGTAAGAATTGAAAAATAATCAATTATGAAGATTGATGTAGTAGATATAAAAGGTAATAAGACTGGTCGATCGTTAGATTTGCCAGACGAGATCTTCGCTGTTGAAGCTAATGAGCATGCTATATACTTAGATGTAAAGCAGCATTTAGCAAACAGGAGACAGGGTACTCACAAAGCTAAAGAAAGAGGTGAGGTAGCTGGTTCGAGAAGAAAGATAAAGAAGCAGAAAGGAACAGGTACAGCTAGAGCTGGTGATATCAAATCACCAATATTTAGAGGTGGTGGTAGAATTTTTGGACCTAGACCAAGAAGCTATTCTTCAAAGCTAAATAAGAAAGTGAAATCATTGGCAAGAAGATCAGCATTGTCTGTTAAAGCAGGTGCAGGTAATCTAATGATTATTGAAGACTTCACTTTTGACGCTCCAAAAACAAAGGAGTTTGCTGGCATAATGTCTAGTCTTGATTTAAAAGGAAAGAAGACATTGTTAGTGACAGGAGATACAGATAAAGCAGTTTACTTATCTTCCAGAAATTTAAAGAATACAGAAGTGGCTAGCAGTAATAGCTTGTGTACTTATGAAATAATGCATGCAAATACATTAATTCTAAGTGAAGGTGCTGTTGAAAAGCTTAAAACAATACTTGCTTAATCATAGACTAATGAAAAAGACAATATTAATAAAGCCTTTAATTACAGAGAAATCTGAAATGATCTCAGAAAAAGAGAACAAGGCTTGTTTTGTAGTACATCGTCGTGCTAACAAAATCGAAATAAAAAATGCAGTTGAAAAAGCATACAACGTTAGTGTTGTAAGTGTTAACACTGCAGTAATGCCTGGTAAAGCAAAAAGTAGAAATACTAAGTCAGGTGTGGTCAAAGGAAGCAGTTCTTCATTTAAGAAAGCCATCGTTAAGTTGGCAGAGGGAGATGTCCTTGACTTATACGGTGAAATGTAAGCCAAATTAGAATACAGTTAGAAAAGATTTAAATAGATATGCCAGTTAAAAAGTACAATCCAATCACGCCGGGTACTCGATTTAGAGTAGGTAATGATTACTCTGCATTGACTACATCAAAGCCTGAAAAGAGTTTGTTGGCACCGATGAAGAGATCAGGTGGACGTAATGCCACTGGACGTATGACTCAACGATATATTGGTGGAGGGCACAAACGTAGATATAGAATCATTGACTTCAAAAGAGATAGAGAAGGTTTTTCTTCTACAGTTATGTCTATTGAGTATGATCCAAATAGAACAGCTTACATAGCACTTACTCAGTTTGAGGACGGTGAAAAGCGTTACATTATAGCTCCAGATGGTTTAAATGTAGGAGATGTTTTGGACTCAGGTAAAGGAGCACAACCAAATGTAGGAAACGCTTTATACCTTAGTGACATTCCTTTAGGTTCTGTTATCCATGCTATTGAATTGAAGCCTGGTAAAGGAGCTGCATTATCAAGAAGTGCTGGTACTTATGGTACTTTAATGGGTAGAGAAGGAAAGTATGGAAGTGTTCGTCTTCCTTCAGGTGAAGTAAGAAGAGTTTTATTGACATGTAAGGCTACTATTGGTAGTGCATCTAATCCAGATCATAGTTTACAAGTGCTTGGTAAGGCGGGAAGAAAGAGATGGTTAGGGAAGCGTCCTCATACAAGAGGTGTAGCGATGAATCCTGTCGATCATCCGATGGGTGGTGGTGAAGGTAAAGCTTCAGGGGGACACCCGCGTTCAAGAACTGGTATCATGGCCAAAGGTCAAAAGACAAGAAAATTGAGAAAGTATTCTGATAGAATGATAATCTCAAAGCGTAAATCAAAAAGTAAGAAATAAAAATAAGTAATGGCAAGATCTGTAAAAAAAGGACCTTACGTTTTTCACAAGCTTTTAACTAAAGTTTTTAAAGCTAAGGATTCAAAGAAGAAGTCAGTAATCAAAACTTGGTCTCGAGCTTCTATGATTATACCAGACATGGTCGGAGAAACCATTGCGGTTCATAATGGAAAAACTTTTGTTCCTGTATTTGTTACGGAAAACATGGTTGGACATAAACTTGGAGAATTTTCTCCTACTAGAGCCTATAAGGGGCACGCTGGAAATAGAAAATAAATTTAGTATTTCTAAATAATTATAAAATGGAAGCATTAGCTAAATTGAAGAATTGCCCAATGTCTGAAAGAAAGATGAGATTGGTCGTGCAGAACATCAGAGGCAAGGGTATTGACCAAGCTTTAGACATCCTTAGGTTTACAAATAAGGAAGCGTCAACTTGGGCTGAAAAAGTATTGGTTTCTGCCATTGCAAATTGGGAGTATAAGAATGGAATGAGCGTTAGCGCTGATGATCATGATCTATATATCAAGACTGCTTTAGTGGATAAGGGATATATGCTAAAACGCTTTAGACCTGCACCTCATGGTAGAGCGCATAGAATTAGAAAGCGTACAAATCATATTACAATAATTGTTGAAAACAGAAAGCCAACCAGTATGGATTCGGCTCAAAACACATCTTCTGAAGAAGAATAAAATCTAGAAAATGGGTCAAAAGACAAATCCAATAGGTAATAGATTAGGAATCATTAAAGGATGGCAATCCAATTGGTTCGGTGGTAACAACTTTGGCGAAAAGGTTGTAGAGGATGAGCGTATCAGAAGATATCTCCGTGCTCGTGTAAGTAAAGGTGGTGTTTCAAAGATTATCATTGAGCGTACACTTAAGAGAATTACGGTAACAATCAATACTTCTAGACCTGGTATCATTATCGGAAAAGGAGGATCTGAGGTAGATCGTATCAAAGAAGAATTGAAAAAATTAACGGGTAGCGATATCCAGATAAATATTGTTGAGATCAGAAAGCCTGAGCTTGATGCATACATCGTTGGTGAGCAAATAGCAAAGCAAATTGAGTCAAGAATGAATTATCGTAGAGCTATTAAAATGGCTATACAAGCGACTATAAGAGGTGGAGCTGAGGGAATCAAAGTAAGAATTAGCGGAAGATTGAATGGTGCGGAAATGGCACGTTCTGAGGAATTCAAGCAAGGAAGAACTCCTTTGCATACTTTCAGAGCTGACATTGATTATGCTCTTGTTGAGGCACTTACAGTTTACGGAAAGATTGGTATTAAGACATGGATCTGTAATGGAGAAGTTCTTGGCAAAAGAGATCTTTCACCAAATGTAGGTGTAGATACTAAGAAAGATAATAGAAGAGGAGGAGGAAATAGACGTCAAGGTGGCGGTAATAGAAGGAATAATAGGAATTAGATTATAAGTTAAAAAAGGTGTACCTTTGCCAAACTTTTTTAAAAGGTGCTTTTTTTGATCAAATAAATGGAATTAAGAAATGTTACAACCGAAAAGAACTAAGTATAGAAAGCAGCAAAAGGGCAGAAATAAAGGGCTTGCTTATAGAGGCAGTACCGTAGATTTCGGATCTTTTGGTCTTAAAGCGCTTGAGAGAGGAAGGCTTACTAGCAGACAGATTGAAGCTGCGCGTATTGCCATGACTAGGTTCATGAAGAGGGAAGGAAAAGTGTGGATTAGAGTTTTTCCAGATAAGCCGATGACGTCTAAGCCTGCAGAGGTAAGGATGGGTAAGGGTAAGGGAGCTCTCGATCACTATGTTGCTGTTGTTAAGCCTGGTACAATCATGTTTGAAATGGATGGAGTACCAAGTGATGTAGCAAAAGAGGCATTGAGATTGGCTGCCCAAAAGCTGCCAGTACAAACTAAAACATTAACAAGAAGAGACTACGACGGTCTATAAAAAGATTAAACTATGGCTTCTAAGAAATTTTTAGAGTTACAAGATTTTTCTGACGAGGAGTTGAAAAATGAACTGCAAGAAACTGCTACTCAGTACGGTAAAATGAAGTTCGATCAAACACTCAAAGGAATTGAAAATCCACTTGCATTGAGATCAGTAAGAAGAGATGTTGCGAGGATGAAGACTGAAGTGAGAAGAAGAGAAATTGCAGCGATGGAGGATGTCTCTAACAGATCAAAAATAAGAGCTAGAAGAAGAAAATAATATGGAAAACAATCAAGCACATAAAAAGCAGCTCGTAGGTCTTGTCGTTAGTAACAAAAACGAAAAGACTATCTCAGTACTTGTCGAAAGAAAGATTCAACATCCTATTTACGGTAAGTACATGAAGAGGTCAAAGAAATTTATGGCTCAGGACGAAAAGAATGAGTGCAATGAGGGAGATACAGTGAGGATTGAGGAGACAAGACCGTTGAGCAAGAAGAAGAGGTGGAACCTAGTAGAAATACTAGAAAGAGCGAAGTAAGAATAACCTATTAGTTAATAAGGAGATTAGTTAAGAAATGATACAACAAGAATCCAGATTAAAAGTAGCTGATAACAGCGGAGCAAAAGAAGTGCTGTGTATAAGAGTACTTGGTGGTTCAGGTCGTCGATATGCGTCTGTAGGAGACACAATAGTGTGCTCTGTCAAGAGTGTATCTCCGGGTGGAGTCAAGAAGGGAGCAGTTTCAAAAGCTGTTGTTGTGAGAACAAAAAAAGAACTCAGAAGATCTGATGGAACATACATTAGATTTGATGATAATGCAGTTGTATTGTTGACTGAAGGTGGAGAGCCAAGAGGGACGCGTATCTTTGGACCTGTGGCAAGAGAGTTAAGAGATAAGGACTTTATG
>CALJVI010000003.1 GCA_937974575.1 uncultured Saprospiraceae bacterium
GAGAATATAACTTGTGCAGGAGAAGAAAATGGAATAGCTCAATTGGATGTATCCAATGGTACAGAACCTTATGAGTACGATTGGATGCCAATGTTTGATAATAGTCCAGTCCAAGCAAATCTTGCCCCTGGCGCATATCAAGTGACTGTCACCGATGCTAATGGCTGTAGTGATATTGCAATGTTTGAGATTCTTGATGCAGTCCCGCTAGTGGTGGCATTAAATGTAACACAAGTATCAAGTCCAGGAGCCAATGATGGTAGCATGACTGCTATAGTTGAAGGAGGCAGTCCAGACTACTCATACACATGGTTTGATGGTACTACAAGTCCGACTATTGAAGGCTTAGAGTCCAATATAGAATATTGTGTGACTGTAGTCGATAGCAACGGATGTCCAAGCGAAGCATGTGCTACATTAGAAGAGGGCAGTTCAGAATGTTTAGAGTTCGACGTCGAACTCGTTTACACCAATCAGATATCTTGTTTTGAAGCAAATGATGGTGGACTTCAAGTCAATATATTAAATGCAGTCGATCCAGTTACATATCAGTGGTCCAATAATTTACCAGCTACTCAACAGCAAGTTGATCTCGGGCCTGGGATCTATTCAGTAGTAGTTACAGATGCAAATAATTGTATTTACGAATCTTCACTTGAACTTACACAGCCAGAGTCGGAGTTGAGTATTTCACTTACTAGTACCCCAGTGCTTACATTGGGTGCTGCTGATGGTACTGCGACGGTTGTAGCTATGGGTGGCAATGAAGGCATAGACTATACGTATATTTGGAGTGATGCTGCAGCTCAGACTACCGCTACCGCAACAGATTTGAACGCTGGAGAATATTG
Organism: uncultured Saprospiraceae bacterium; assembly: GCA_937974575.1. Lineage (GTDB taxonomy): Bacteria > Bacteroidota > Bacteroidia > Chitinophagales > Saprospiraceae > JALZVN01. Next base: position 852 of record CALJVI010000003.1, read on the forward strand.
TGTTACTGTAGGATCAGGAGGCTGTAGTGCCATAGAGTGTATTGAAGTATTTGATGCAGATGATCCATGCATAGCCTTTGAAGTAGAGCATGACGTCACCGGTATCTCTTGTTTTGGGGAGTGCGATGGTGCAGTTAATCTCTTTATTACGGGAGGTGAAGAACCATATGCTATCGATTGGAGTACAGGCGAAACGGGCCAAGATTTTAACAACGCATGCGCAGGCATAGGACAAGTGACCATCACAGATGCCAATGATTGTACACGTATTATTGAGTTTGATATAGCAGAAATTGCTCCTTTAGAGGTCGTAGTTTCCAGTACCAATGCTTCTGATGAAACCGCTGAAGATGGTACTGCAAATGCCGCTGGATTTGGTGGTGTGCCTCCTTATACATTTGAGTGGGATCTACCGAGTACAGGACCAGCATTGATAAACTTAGCACCCGATACATACACCGTTACTATTACCGATGCCAATGGATGTACAGACATGGCTTCTGTAGTAGTTGGTTCTGGTGAAGATGACTGTGCAAATTTTGTAGGAGAAATATCCATCCAAAATGTAAGTTGTTTTGGTGAAAATGACGGTAGTATTACCGCAAATATTGAAGGTGGTGTAGGGCTTATTGAGTATGATTGGTCTGTAGGCAATTCTCTTGGAGCTACTCAAGGTGGTGTGTCAGCAGGAGATTTTGTCTTAACCGTTTCCGACGGCAACAACTGCGAATTGGTATTTACAGGCACGATCATCGAACCCGAAGAATTAGTCATCAATGTTATTTCCGCTAATAATACTTCTGGTTCTAATCTTAGCGATGGAAGTATCTCCGTGTCTATTGAAGGGGGGACAGGTGCTTATGAAATTTCATGGAATCAAGACTTTGATCAGGCAACGGAGTTGGAGAATCTACCAGCTGGTCAATACACCATTTCTGTTGAAGATGAAAATGGCTGTACAGCTACCGAATCTATAATCATTTCTGATGATGTAATGAGTACAGGTGATTGTTCTGATCTAGTCGCTGCATTTGAAATCTTTCCAGTTTCCTGCTTTGGAGAAGCTGATGGATTTGTCAATGTTGTTCCTTCGGGCGGTACACCTCCATACGTGACTACCTCTAGTGCACCCAATGATATGTTGACAGGACTTACAGCTTCCAATGTCACCATCACTGTCACCGACGATGCAGGTTGTGTATTTGAAGAGTTGATCATCATACCAACTCCTAATATACTCAACCCTATAGCTCAAGGATTCGACGGAAACTGTGGACTCCAAGGAATTGCAGAGGTTGTAGTATCAGGAGGTACACCACCATTCTCCATAGAGTGGAGCAATGGAGCCACTGGGCCTATCATTACAGGACTTGAGACTGGTGAATATATGGTTACCGTTACAGATGATAATGGCTGTACAGCTTCTTCAGATAGTGTTGCTACTGTGATTACAGAGTTTGTGCCTTTACTGTTTGAATTGGATACGCGTGATGCTACTTGCAGTGATGTTTCTGATGGTAGCATTTTAGTAAATATCATTAACAATATTGATGAGGAATTATTAACCTTTATGTGGGATGATGGGGCCACTACCAAAAATAGAAGTGAACTTCCAGGAGGAGAGTATACACTTACTATCATTGACGGATCAGGTTGTGAGTTTATTGTCAGTACAGAAGTGCGGTCTCCGTCAGCGATTACGGCTAGTTACGCTATTGAAGCGGGTTCAACCAATACACTGTTCAATGTTACGATCAACGCTACAGGAGGTACTCCACCTTATATATACGATTGGAGCGATGGGTCGGCTGGATTTTTCAACGATGGTCTTGGCATTGGCGATTATACAGTAACCATTATAGATGCAAACAATTGTTCTGAAGTCATAGTGATAGAAGTGGACGGTTCAGTTTCCGTTTTGGATAATTTAGATATTATTACGGACTTTACTTTAAGTCCAAACCCAACCACAGGTGAGTTTTATGTAGATATTACCCTAAGCCAATCTTCTACGATTCATATGACGGTATACAATATTTTGGGACAACATATCTCGCATAATGTGTACAAAGGTTCAAACATCAAAGAACGATTGAGCATTGAAGATCGACCAGCAGGAGCATATTATATCCGCTTGCACAACGAGAAAGGCCAAATGACTAAGAAGTTGATCAAGGTAGATTGATTTTAATAATTTCATTTTGGGGCCTACCCAATACACAAAGACCAGGCGACTTAATTGTCGCTTGGTCTTTGTGCATTGGGTCGCTATGTTTCGAGACTCGGCATGCGCCTCGGTCCTTAGCCTGCCTGCCAGCCTCCGCACGGACTGTCCTGCCTGTACACCTTGCCTGCCCGCTCAGGACACCTCTGCACAGCGCTAGTCCGTTTTCTCCTTTGTATGTAAAACTCTCTCTTATAATTCATTTTGGAATGCAGACTAATCATAATAATCTTATTTTTGTGACCAATACCGTTTCTATTGCTAGATGTCTCGATATTTTTTTTACAGAATGGATCAATGTTAAAGCAAGAATCAAAGAAATAGCCTAGCTAATTCGAGTATTCTTTATACTTAAAATGACACCTTCAATCTGAATAAAACGAGGTTCTGAAATAGAATATTTATCAGTGCTACAATCAAGTACACCTTGGATATGGATAATAAAAATTATCTCCGCATATTAACTTATCTAGTCATCGCATACATGCTGGTGGCTTTTACATGGTGGACGATCCTTCTCTTCCAAAAAAATCAAGACGCCTTCAAAGCTAAAAGTGATTTCATGGAGTTGGTCATGTATGCTGAAAAGAAGATTGAAAACAAGCAAGATCTTTTCACTACACCTGAGTATATAGAGCTACAGTCAAAGTATGATAGACAGGAGTGGATGATCCTAGGAGAAGCTATCTTCTTTGTGATCAGTATTGTCATCGGTATATGGCTTATCAATAGAGGTTATAATAAGGCGATTGAAACAGCAAGACAAAGCCGAAATTTTCTACTAAGTATTTCTCATGAACTCAAGTCACCACTCTCTTCTATAAAACTCACCCTGGAGACGTTCGTGAAAAGAGATTTGGACCGGGAGAAGATGACAAAGCTAGCCTCAAATGCTCTGGCAGAAACAGATAGACTCAATGAGTTGGTCGATAACCTATTGCTGGCCTCTAAAATGGAAACAGCATATGAACCCGTTTATGAAGAGTTTGATTTGGTAGAATTGATAGACAATCTTACACACAGACTCTCGCTCAAATATCCAAATAGTACCATTTCTTTTGATCATAGAGAGACAAGCTTAGATATTATTGCAGATAAGTTTGGACTTACGCTTGTCGTAGTCAATTTGATCGAAAATGCTAAAAAGTACTCTTTTGGGCCTGCACAGATTATACTCGAACTCCATAAGACAAAGGAAGGAATTCAACTTCAGGTAGGAGATCAAGGCGTCGGAATAGACGATAAAGACAAGAAAAAAGTCTTTGATCGCTTTTATAGAATAGGAGATGAACAAACAAGGAAAACCAAAGGCACTGGTTTGGGTTTATATATAGTGAAGCAAGTAATCAGTACCAGCAAGGGAGAGATCAAAGTAATGGACAATAAGCCAAAAGGCACAATTATCGATATATTTCTACCCAATTATAATCCACCTAAAGCGTATATTGCAAAATGAGCTACAGAATATTATTAGTAGAGGATGAGGCCAGTATCCGAGATTTAATCAAACTAAATCTCGAAATAGAAGACTATGAAGTAGTGTGCCTTGACAACGGAAAGGAAGTAGTCAAATATTATAACCAAGAACACTTCGACCTCATCTTATTAGATGTCATGCTTCCTGAGGTAGATGGATTTCAGGTTTGTGAGCAGATCAGGCTCATAGATATGCATATCCCTATATTGATGTTGACGGCAAAAGATGCGCAATCTGATAAGCTTACGGGGCTCAAGAAAGGAGCAGACGATTACCTGACCAAGCCTTTCAATTTAGAAGAGCTCTTACTAAGAATAGAAAAACTACTCCGCAGATCCAATCCCGAAGAAAAAGAAAAGATCGAATCCGCCAGCTTTGGAGACAATAAAGTAAACTTCGTAACCTACGAAGCCACAGGCACCAAAGGAGATTTTACATTAACGAAGAAGGAAGCGATGTTGCTCAAGTTGCTCATGGATCGTAAAAACGAAGTGATCTCTAGACAACAGATATTACAAGCTGTTTGGGGATATGATGTATATCCATCTACTCGGACCATCGATAATTTTATACTATCCTTCAGAAAATATTTTGAGCGAGATCCCAAAGAGCCAAAGCACTTTTTGTCTGTAAGGGGAGTAGGGTATAAATTTATTGAGTGATTCGACTCAACGAATTGTATAAGCACTATAAGTATTATCAAGCACCCAATATCCCTATCGAGAACCTAACATGATATCGCCTGATACCACATTGATAGCTACTTTTACGCCATTCAATTCGCCTTGAGGTTTAACAATAATATTCCTCAAATCATTTTCTCGGGTATAGTTAGCATTCAAGTCGCTAGGGACCTCGATGTCCCCTAATCTAGAGGTAAGATTGAAATTATAGTCATCCAATTGGGAATCATAAAAGAAAACATCAGACTTAACCGCATTGATATTCAAATCAAGGATTGATTGATTGGCAAAGACCTTAACGACACCCATGTATGCATCTATATTGAATTTTCCTTCGATCTCCGTCAGCGTGATATTACTTCTATTGGCTCTAATATCAACGTCACCATTGATCATGACACCGATTAGATCGCCAAAGTAGGTATTGACATTTACCTCACCACCTACATTTTTAAGTTTTAGATTACAGAATTCAGATTTAATATCTACACCCTGACTTAAGTCTGTCAAGACCGCAGTTCCAAAATAATTATCAAGTTTTACTTTACAAGATTCGGGGATTTTAATGGTATAAAAAGCCTGCATCCCAGATCTTAAAGTCTCCTCCTTTTCTATGATACGATTTGTGATAAAAAGAGTATCCGGAGTATTCTTAAATTCATACTCAAACTTGTTGAGATCTTCGGTGGCAACATTTGTTTCAGGATGCTGTGCTTTTAGATCCAAAGAGATAGATATATAGTCTTCTTCCCACGTCATGATATCTACCTCAGACTTTTCGCCTTTCACAGTTAGCACTTGGCCTTGGGTATACTTCATCTTTTTATCGATGTGCTTAGTGACCACCTGGAGCTTGACAGATTGAGCTGCGATATTGCCCATACTAAGCAAAGCTAAGGAGACTAGGCAGATCCATTTGAGGTTTATATGTGTATATAAATATTTCAAATCTCGGTTTCTTTTATTTTAAATGGTCGCCAAATAGGCTTGTTGTAATTCAATGGATTCTTCTTCTATACGGTTGAGTTTTTCTTCTAGAACTTTGTTGATGTCATATGGACTGAGTTTACGCTGCAGTCGTTTTTTAGAGGCATCAAGCATTTCGAGTTCTGCTAAAATTTGTTTTGCATCCTCATCACTCTTTTTTTGTGCTCGGACTATGGTCTTGAAGGCACTATCTCTTTGAGCAGCAGAGTTATGATTTATTTGTACAAATCGAGCAGGTATCACTTCTTCTTCAGAATGAGTGATGTTTACGATCTCTTGTTCAAAGTTATTTTGGAAGCTAGTCCAAGCTAGTCCAACTAATAATGCAACTGTTGCTGCTGCTGCCATGACGCGTAGCCATACTCTCTTTTTAGGTGCAGGCAGTTGCTTTTCTATATTGGCCCAGATGTGATCAGGTGCCGTATGTGTAGGCAAATTCTGTATAGCATCCTGCAATGGAGTATTAGCTTCTGTATACGGTAAGTCATCAGAAAGCTTATCCCAAAGCTGATCGCTGGGTTTATATTTTGGCAAATTATTGATTGCCTTTTTGAGACTATGTTTATTTTTTTCTTCCATATCTTAGTCCATATTATTGATATAGTTTCTAAGTTTTTTCTTTGCGTGAAAAAGTTGCGACTTTGAGGTACCTTCTGAAATATTGAGCATCTTAGCAACTTCCTTATGAGGATATCCTTCTATTTCGATCAATACAAAAACAGATCTATAGCCCGCTGGCAAATCGTGAATCGCTTTCTCTAAATACTCGCTATCCAAATAATCCCCCCAATCTATATATTGATTTTGATGACCGATGATATGATCCTCAATAGGGGAGAAGTGGGGTTGTTTTTTAGCAGCCTTTAAAGCGGTACGTACCACAATTATTTTGATCCATGCGCCTATTGTAGATTCTTTTCTGAAACTCCCTAGACTTTTAAAGATCTGTATAAATGCATCTTGCAATACGTCTTGAGCCAGATCAAAATCATTAGTAATACGGTATGCAATGGTATACATAGCATCTTTGTATCTGTCATACAAGGCCTTTTGAGCTAGTCTTTCATTCTTGAGACAAGCATCAACCAAGGCGGATTCCGTATCGCTAATTGTAAATGTCATTTAATTTTTCACTTTTTTGGCTTAGTTTGACCTAAACTCCCATTAAAGATACCTGATGCACCATATTGGTTGTATGAAGGGAGATTTTTTATTCAAAATTATTCAATCGCTTTAAAACTTCAGGTGTAGCTGCCAATGTACTCAAGGGTGGTGCTACAAAAAAACCAAAACCCAGCATCAGCATGGCAACGAATACTGCCCCGTTACCAATGGCTAAGCCCCGATGGGCTCTTATAAATTGCTTACTTTCCTTTACCCCAAAATAACGCTCCAAGGTGTAATCCATATTGCCACAGCCAGCATAGTATGCCTGAATAATGAAGATCAACACAGCTGTGAATGGGCTAAGAAACGGTAGAACCAGGCTGAGGACAAGCAAAATGACCGTAAAAAAGAGTTCTTTGATAATATTGCCACTAGCAATCCTTAGCCCCCTCAATACGCCTTGTATAGGAGACAGGCCAGAACTCGGCAGATTGGGTTTGAGCTGGGTGTGTACTTCAATCTTTTGAGACATAGGACTCATAAAGGGCGAGGCAAGTATGAGTACCATATATTTAGCCAGTATTAGACCCAACACAAAAATGATGATGCCTCCAAACCAAGCACTCGCCGAGTTGATGAGTGCTGAGCCTCTTTCCCATTTATACCAACCACTGAGCCAGTCACCCAAATTATCACTCAAGCCATATGCTGTAGATCCTATAGTAGCAATGAGTACAATACCCACTAATAAAGGCGCTAGAAAGTATTTGCCCAGTCTTCCCTTACCAATTAATGGGATATATCGAAAATAAGCGGTGATGCCCAATACGATGTCTTTGATCATGTGTATTCTATTTTAAGGTAAGTTGTCTCCAACAAATTTACCATTAAAATTTATTCTATGAACATCATAGGATTTACTACCAATCAGGCCTCATAGTGCAGTAGCATAAATCGGGTAGGGGCAAAAGAAAAACGGATTTGATGATTCATCAAATCCGTTTTTTATGTATGAAAAAGAAGTAGTTATTTAGCCACTGGCTTCTTTTTTCGTTTAGATTTAAACAATTCTACACACTGCTTACTGTTTAGGAATCCTAAATCAATGAAGGTAGAAGCGACAAACTTTTTGATGTCTTGGTAATCTTTACCTCTCTTATCAGTATGCGAACGCAACAATTTCCGCACATAGATCATACTTAGATCCTTGATGTTTTGGTTGAATTGCTGGTTGGAGAAGATCTCCATATATACGGGTATTGCAAGGTTCTTAGCAACCTCTTCAGCGCCATCCCCGTCTTCTGATACTACATCATCTGTACCCGCACTTGCTGGTTCCGCACCAAAAAGCTCCATGAATATGATATAATCACTTTCGTCTAGGTGTACTATGACACGCTTGAAGTAAGCGTAAATTACGCTTCTTACACAAGTATTGATCTTTGATAATCCCTCATGTGTATTGTAGAATGACCTTACTGCATCTACTGCATCTCTATGTACATAACCTTTACCATGGACGATATCCATCAGTTTGTAGTAGTCAGAGATATCATCGTTGATTGATTTATCAATCATACTAGAGACATTATTATCTGCTTTATTGTCCAAGTCGATATCACGGTTTCTCATAGCAAGGATAAAATCCAGATGCTTGTCTGAGAAATTGGAGTCTTCGTTTCTTAGTGCACTATAGATGTCTGTCAGTTGCTTCTTGTCTCCATCATTTACTTCAAGGAATGCACTAGCCAATCCTAATATAGTAGTGTGCTCCATGGTGCCATGAAATTCCTTATTGCTAAGAAACTTCAGGATTTGTTGCTTAAGACTCTCATCTACCTTGTCGAGCTTTACTCTGATCTCAATAAAATTTCTGAATTCAGGATAGAGCTTAGCTAGATCTTCTTTTTTCTGTGGGATCTCCGCATAGTAGAAAACATTATCTTTAAATTGACGCCTAAATCTTGCAAGCGCAATTTTTCTTTTACTTTCTGTACGCAGCTCCGCTACTTTCATACTCTGCAAGAAGTACTTTACCTTTTTATTGGTATTGGCATTAATCAGATTGGTAATCCATATATCACTGCTCAATGCAAATCCAGTTTGCACTACTTGACCAATTCGGGCTTTAATATGCTCAAAGTTTGCTGAACCACAAATGGCTAGCAAAATATCTTTAAAGTGATCCTGTGGTCTTAGGTATTTGAGCTTATCATTCAGTTCTCCTCTTAGTACCGAATAGCCTAAAAGCTTTGAAAGATAAAGTCCTTCTAGATTTTCATCAAGTAATGCACGTTCTAGAGATTCTATTTGCATTGGAGTTTCGGTAGACACCTTTCTGTGCAACTCTTCTATACGTGGCTCAAAAGCAGCACGCAGCGCCTGATATTGTTCATCTTCTTCAGTTTCAAGATACGCCTTGTGTTCTTCTGAAGTAACTATGTCGTTCAGGATGGTTTGGATTTCATTCCTGTATTCTAAGTCTAGGTCTTTCATTATAAGTGTTTTAATAAAGGTAAACCTAGTAACACCATATAGGCCTTACTAGGTTTATTGAACTATTATACGCAAATATAGTAGAAAATATTCGCTTTGGAACGCATTTTTTACTCTTCTTCAGAAGCAGCCTTCACAGGAGGCTTACCTCCATCAAGCTCATCTTGTAGCTTTTTCAGCTCATCCCACTTACCATCAGCTGCCAATTGTGACTGTTGTGGCCATGTAGTAGGATCGTGCATAGTGTAACGACTTCCTGCATCCGCTAAAATTCCTTTTAGTTTTTCAATTGGTGCAGCAGCAAGGTCCGCAAATGTAGCTAATCCTGCAGCGTGCAAGTGCTCTTCGATTTTTGGTCCTATTCCTTCTATCTTTTTATACTCATCTACTTTTCCAGCAGGCGCTTCAGCAACTGGTGCTGGTGCTTCTACTACTGGAGCAGGCGCTTCAGCAACTACAGCAGGCGCTTCAGGCTTAGCTTCAACAACTGGTGCTGGTGCTTCTTCCTTTACTTCTGGTGCTGGTGCTTCTTTCTTTACTTCTGGAGCCGGAGCTTCAACCTTTGCTTCTGGAGCAGGTGTTTCCTCAGTAGGTAATGTTGTTTGTTCTGCTTGTTCTGCAAGCGTTCTTGTATCAGGTCCAGCAGCATCTGTAAATGCATCTGCCTCAGCAGTAGCTTCTACTACTTTAGCCTTTGATTTGCCAGGTACGCCATCAATGGCCTTTAGCATTTCAAGTCTTGCTTGTGCTGTCTTCTCAAATCTTGCTGCGATCTTCGCATCCTTATCATCGATGAATTGTTGGTATTTAGCATCCGCTTGCTCCTGAGTCATTGCTCCTTTAAGCACACCTCTATGAAGGTGCTTTCTAAACATTACTCCTTTAAATCTAAGGATAGCAGCCATAGTGTATGTAGGCTGAGCACCTTGAAGCAACCAGTTGAAAGCTTTGTCTCTATCCAGATCTATTGTTGCTGGAGAAGTCATTGGATTGTAAGTACCGATCTTTTCGATAAATTTACCATCTCTTGGAGCACGTGCATCGGCTACTACAATGTGGTAAAAAGGTCTTTTTTTACGTCCGTGTCTTTGAAGACGAATTTTTGCAGGCATAATTGTTAAAATTTAATTGGATTAACCATTACCTCCTTTACTTGAATATCAAGCTGAAGGATTCTAACGTTAAAATTAACGAAGCGACAAAGATAGGCTTAATATGTGTCTTGCGCTATTTTTTGCGTATTTTATCTTCCATTTACCCATCATATTACCATTCGTTATTCAATAGGTTGATTTTTAGCAGATTAGACCTTACTAGGGCTAAGCCAAGTACAATGAAACTGCGATTTTTCTCCTTTTCAAGCGTGTTTATAGTGTTTTCGAGCAAAAATGGACTAAAAATGGATATATCTACTTGATTGTTCAGCCCCAACATTTAAATCTTACGGATATTATTTTATCTTAGATTTATCTAATCAATTAGTTTCTAATAAATTAAACCAAAAAAATCATGGAAAACACGGGAGTTCTCGACAGCGCAGAGTACAGTGGTACTACTGACGAAATTAGATTTACAAGTGAATCACTAGGCTACTTAAAAGAAACCGCCAAATGGGGGACCTTTCTTGCCATAGTGATGTTTGTTATTCTTGGATTAATTGTGCTAGGAGGCCTATTCATGGGTACCTTGATGGGCAGCTTGCCCATGGGTGATATGCCTGGAATGGGTTCGATGGGAGGTGTATTTATGACCATATACTTTCTGGTTATTGCAGCGATTTATTTTTATCCAACCCTGAAGCTTTTTCAATTTTCCAAGAAATGTAAATTAGCCATTGCTACCAACAGCACGGAGCTAATGACAGAAGCATTAGGCAATCTCAAATCATGCTATAAATTTATTGGTATCCTTATGGCTATTTTTCTGGGCATATATGCACTAATTTTTGTTATCGGAGGTATTGCATCTTTGGCTATGTAAGTGTAGCGGAGTCTCAGTTATATCAAAAGGCTATGTTCCATGTTATGGGGCATGGCCTTTTGCATTGAAGTATAAGTTTCATCCTACTTGCTTTGCTCCCTGCACCCTTGCGTAACCGAATAAGTGGAGCTCGACAAACCGGAGGTGAATAAGGGCCTAGGGGGTGAAGTGGTACAAAGAGGATGCTCCTCATGATTTTTTTTAGGGTCATAGAAATACCATATCTTGGACACAACTATGTCGATTTTTTTTAAGCCGTATACAATTCTACTTGCGATGATCTTGATGTCTTGCACAGATGCCATGGTGCCTCCTCGCGCAATGGAAGCTTTTGTGAAAAAGTATCCCAGTATCAAAAATAAAAAGTGGTCACGGGATTCGCACGGAAATTTTGAAGCTGCCTTCAAACAAGAAGGGGTAAAGCATAGAGCGGATTTTGACTATTCGAGTGGGGCCTGGATAGAGACAGAGGTGAGTATCAAATATGAAAATTTGCCACTGGCCGTAAAGCAAGTGATACAAAGAAAATATACACAGCATCCTATCTCGGAGATCGAAAAAGTAGACCATCACAGCAAAGGACTTTTTTATGATGTAGAGTTTAAGACCAAGGGCAAAAATTTGGATCTCGAATTTAACGAAGCAGGAGAACTGATCGGTTTTGAAAACTAAGTTTATATGGGCGAATCCACTGAGTATCCAGCTGCCAGATTACATCTGGGTGCTGTCTATCAGTGGTCGGGCTTTCCGTTTGTATCCAGCACCGTTCTGTACGCTTTGGCATAGTCGTGCTTAGTCTTCACTAGGCGTTCAGCCGTCATCACTCCTTGCCGCAGTCGTCCAGATCGATACTGGATATCACTGCTATCCCTTTCGCAAAAAAAATGGTTTTGGATTATTTAAAAGAGTCCATCCTGATGCATCTGATCTACAAATTTTTCTGAGCCAAATACATTGATATGAAAGTAGTCGCCAAATAATTTACTGTCTTTGATGGCATTGCCATAGTTGTGAACTTGGAGCCCAGTATTTTTTTCCACCTCTTGAATATAGGCGTCAAGATTGTATAATGCGCTATGGTAATTGGGAAGAAATGGAGCAACTACCAGCTCTACTTCTGTACCTTTGGACTGCGCGAGTTTGACAATCTCGGCAAGCGAAATTTGCAGTTCTGGGATAAGATCTATACTTACATTGTCGAGGAGTTTTGACTCTTCTTGCATGGCTTCACTAATAGTTCTATCAGTCAGCCATAGCTTATCATCATTTTTTAAGTATCGAAGTGATCGTTGAAAAACTTCGCTGTTGTATCTCAGTAGATGGCTGAGTTTACTGGCGTAGTAGGTCTTATTTGATTCTTTCTTTAGGAATTCTCGTAGGTGAGTGGAGTAGGAGCTATAGGTCGCAAACGCAGGTGTCAGCTCATGGTTGAATCTGTCAGCACAGGTGATCTCCAAGATCAGTTTTTTGGGCGGTGCATACAGGTCATAATAATCTTTGATGAATACCAACCCAAGACTTGAAGACATCCCATTGTAAGCAAGGCTAAATACTTTTTGTTGAGATTTTTCTTCTATAAAAGGCTGATAAAAAGATAGCCCTCTCGAATTGCCGGCAATGAGTATATCACAAGCGGCATCCTCATGGTACAGTTTTGTAAATCTAAATTTTGATTTGGATTCAATTTGCTTTAAAATGAATCCACCAGCTCTATCACCAGCTACCACGACCAAGAGGAAGATGGGTATCCACAGCCAGCTCTGCTTCTGTGTAGAAGTAGATGTAGTTGGAGCTATTTTTTCTTGCTGTACGATACTCATAAATAATTAATACAATAATTAAAATTGAAAATATATAAATGCGTTGGATCCGAAAGTACCAAAAAATGCAATGATCCAAAGAATCATAGCAAATGAAGCCACTCTAAAAATAGGGTATCGCAATAACCAATCAGAGAGATCATACTTTTGAATAGCGATTTCTACGATCAACAATAGCATGATCAAAAAGGCACATTTGACGACTATCAATTTGTGTAATACAGCACTCCATGAAAAATCTGCCAATGAAGAAATACTTTTTATAATGGTAAAGGCATCGTCAAATGATGCTGCTCTGAAAAATATCCATGCAAAACAAGTTGCAAAAAACACTATACCTATCGACATACCATTTTGTATGAATACAGGAACTTTGAGGGTGTTTAAAGTCTGATTGTAGGGCTTAGAAAATAGCCGCTGTATGATCAAATAGGAACCATGTAGAAAGCCCCAAAATAAGTAAGTCCATGCTGCACCGTGCCATAGCCCACCGAGTAGCATAGTCACCATTAGGTTGAGATAGGTGAAAGTTTTTGCTTCCTGTTTTTGCCCTTGGCCTTTGTACCAAAATAGGCTTGCTGCTACTATTATGCCTGGGATCAATAGCCACCACCATTGGGTAATAAAAAGGGTGATGGTGAAAAATAGAATCACAAAAAAGTAAGACCCAAAACTACCATTTCGGTTACCACCTAATGGGATGTATAAATAATCTCGTAACCAGCTGGATAAACTAATGTGCCAGCGTTCCCAAAACTCAGAGAAATTCTTTGAAAAATAAGGAGTTCTAAAGTTTTTCGGAAAGTCAAAACCCATCATCTTTGCGAGCCCGATGGCTATATCCGAGTACCCAGAGAAATCACAGTATATCTGGAATGCCCAAAATATAACCCCAATGATTAAGTGCAAAGATCCATATGTAGCGGGTGCGCCAAAACATAGGTCTACGTACAGTGCCAATGAATCTGCGATAGCTACTTTTTTGAAGAAGCCCCATAGTACTTGTCCAAGGCCTTGTATGATTCGGTTGGAATCGTACTTCTTATCCATTGTGAATTGAGGTAAGAAGTCAATAGCTCTTACTATGGGCCCAGCTACTAATTGCGGAAAAAATGAAATATAGGTAGCAAAGACCAAAATATCTTTCTCTGCTTGCAGCTGCTTTCGATAGATGTCTATCGTGTAGCTCATAGACTGGAAAGTATAGAATGAGATACCCATCGGTAAAATGATATTCAAGGTATCCATATTGGTATGCATCCCAATATCGACCAACATCTCTTTGAATGAACCAATAAAGAAATTGAAATATTTGAAGAATATGAGAAACCCGAGATTGGCAATAATACTGATCCACAGCAGCCTTTTTCGTATGCCTGGATCTTCTGTATTGCCGATCCGTCCACCTACATAGAAGTCGATACAGGTAGAAAGGACGATTAAGCTCAAAAATCTCCAATCCCACCAGCCATAAAAGAAATAACTAGCGGCCAGACAGAGCAATAGCCTAGGCAGTCCCTTCACTGCAAAGTAGAGCAGGAAGAAGATACTGATGAAGACTAAAAAGATTAAGCTGTTAAAAAACATATTATTCTATTGGTAACCAAGGTTTTAGTTTCTCTTTCCATTGGTTATACGCAATTCCGTTGATGTGGATACCATCATTGGAGTAGTTACTTTTCAAATTATTTTCTTGGTTTTTAAAATCCGCACCTAGATCTAGGTAAGTCAGGCCAGACTGATCGCATATTTCACGCAGAGCAGCATTGACCTGGTCTATTGCCTCATTTTCTATTCCAAGATGATATATAGCATTGTTAACGGGCAGAATACTTTGTACTATGAGTTTGGTTTGGGGCATCAGTTCCTGTATACTACTCAAGAGTTTTGTGTACATGTTAATAACTGACTGTATTTTATGGAAAGAAAGATCATTTACTCCAATCATCAAAAAGATCATACTTGGATCATGCCGTGCTATCTCATCAAGTCTATTTATGACACCTTCAATCCCATCGCCAGCTATACCTCTATTGAGGATAGGATATTTAGGCAGCAGTTCTGACCATTCTCCATATTCTGTGATGCTGTCACCCAGGAATACAATACAGTTGTTGCAAATGGCAGCATTGGAAAATTGTGATTGGCGGTGCTGCATTTTAGCGATTACGTGCTTTGACTTGAGCTTATAGAAGAGATTGGATATTCCTCCTGTTTTATAGATGAAAATACCTGCTAGACATAGTCCAATGGCATTAATCAGAATAGAGATCTGGAGTAGTCTTCTCAATGTGTTATTCGATTTAGGAACAACAAAGTAAGCAAAGATGGATTAATCGTGGGTAATCTTTTCTGGAGTATTTTTAAGAACTTCATCTATTGATACTGTTCTAGTATGTTCTGAGTGCTTGAAATTCTTATTCGGATTACTGATTTTGAACAAGCCCATCAATTGTCCTAATACGAAAAATGGCAATCCATAGAGTGCTTTCCATATCTGAGAAGGGACTTTGGATAAGTACAGTGACCACAAGACGTTAAGGGAAAATATACCTATAGCTATGAATAATCCTAGGCCCATAGCAGGAGCTATAAACGCACCTACGACCATAAATATTAAGGCAATAAACAAAAGAATGAACATAGGTGGTGACACCGTCATCAACCCAAAGAAGAGTTGATTGAAGTTTAAGCCAAATAAGCCCTTGAGTACAAAACCAGTGGAGTTAGGCAGATTTTGAAAATAAGAAAATAGCCATCTACTTCTTTGAGTTTCTACTTGATCTCGTGATACTACTTTTTCATCGTAGATTACTGCATCCCAAGCATAGCTGATTTTTTCTTTTCTATGGACCAAAAAGTTTTGCAAAATTTTGTCCTCTTGCAACATTTTTTTCCATTTTTCTTTTCCCTGCTGAATCTCCGGACTATTGAGGTAGTCGTTGTATAGATTGTACTCAACGGCCATTCCTGAGCCAGATATTACGGATGATGATCCAATCAAGTATGGAGCATATCTTTCTATATAATTTTTATAAAACTCCCCTGTGCTGTCTGCACATGCATACATAGTGTCTAGATTCTTAGCAGTACGCTGTCCCTGTATGGTGCGCATCCCATTATTAGCATAGAGGTTAATGGTTTTTAAGAAATCCGGATGAGCCAAGTTGTCAGCATCAAAAACTGCCGTGAAGTCATGCTTTCGTTTATAGTTTTCTATTGCATGAATTAAAGATTTTGCCTTAAGCTTTAAAGCAGGCTGTGGATTCAGGACAGTCAGTCTTTTGTCTTCCAAGTCCCAGCCAGTCACATCACAATCATCAGCAACTAAGTAGATTTCGAAATTTTTATAATTCTGTTTAAGTAAAGACTGTATGAGAGGCTTGGTGATATCTGCGTTTTTATATGCAGTGATAATGCATCCAAAATCAAACTCTTTTTTGATTTCTTTAGTCTTAATTTTTTCTCCTCCAAAGAGGGAAAGAAAGACAGTGATAAAGGGCAGCACCAAAAAGAACATGATGATGCAAGCAATGACTGAAAAAACGGTTATGAGAATACTTGAAATCATTTCTAGGATTGAGTAGCTGTTGAAAATTGCTCTAGGCTATGACACTTAGGACTTTTTTTTTCATTCGTCAGATTCCACGTAATAGCTTTGCCGAATGCTTTGAGATGGTCCCATTGTCCTTTTAATATAAACAGAATGGCATTTTTTGGTAATGTTGCTATTCCAAAGAAAATGCTAAAAAGAATAAAGTGAATTCCACTTTTATTCCTTCTCATAAACAGTATTCTATTTCTATTGAGATAGTATGTTTTCAAAGTACTCAACTTTCCGACAGAAACGGACTCTTTATGATATACTAAAGCATTGGGTTCGACATATACTTCAAAACCTGCTTTTCGGATTCTTTCACTCCAATCCAGTTCTTCATAATATAAAAAGAACATCTCATCCATTGGGCCAGTGACTTCCATTACTTTTGCAGGAATCATCATAGCAGCACCGTGGATGTATGGTATGGATTTAGGGACCTTGTACTGGCCTTTATCTTCTTCAAGATTACCTATGGTCTTATTTCTAGCAGTAAAGTTGTTGACGGGTGTAGATCCCGCAAATTGAACTATTTTCTTGTGGTTAGTTTCTTCACTAGGGTAGTAGCAAAGCATCGGACTGATGATCCCTAGTTTGGGATTTTTATCAAATTGCTTTAATAGAAGTTCTATACAATTATCTGTAAGTTCTGCATCATTGTTTACAAAGAAGAGATACTCACCTTTCACATATGGAAGTGCAAGGTTGTTGCCACCAGCAAAACCAAGATTTTTTTCGCTTCTTAGGGAAAGGACTTCTGGATAGTTCTTTGTGACGTGCTGATGAGGATTTTCTTTCGACGCATTGTCTACTAGAATTACTTCGATGTTTGGGTATGAATTGCGACGTATAGAATCAAATAATGCACAAGTTATCTCCAATTGATTATAATTGACAGTGATAATTGTAACGAGAGGTTTACTTGAATTCATCTTTTTCTTTAATAGAGTATGTCTTGTATTTGAGGACTATCCCTAAATACCTATTAGGATAGAATCAAAAAAAGAGCCAATAATCTATTTAATAAAGATAATGATTATACTTGTTCATCTTGTATCATTGCAGGAAGAGTTTTCAGAAGAATTTTTACATCCATCCTGATCGAATACTTGTTAGCGTAGTCGATATCCAGCTTAATTCTCTCTTCAGAGGACATGTCTTTTTTACCTCTTTTAGAAATTTGCCATAATCCAGTAAGTCCAGCAGGTGCATGGAATCTTGTAATCCACTGATCCTTAGTAAGTTGCTCAGCTTCATATAGTGGAAGAGGTCTATTTCCAACAATGGACATATCTCCGCGGAGTACGTTAAAGAGCTGTGGAAGCTCATCGATACTCGTTTTTCTTATAAGTTTACCCACCGAAGTAACACGAGGGTCATTTTGTATTTTTACAAAAGTAGGAGCTTTTACAGTCCCATTATATTGATTTAGGTGGGAAAGTTCGACGAGTTTGGCGTCGGCATCTACTACCATAGATCTAAATTTAATAAAATCGAATGTCTTATATCCTGAACCCGCTCTTTTTGAAAAGTAGAAGATTCCTCCTTTGGATTCTAGCTTAACGGCAATGGCTACTAATAGAAGAAGTGGACTTAAAGCAATAATAACACCCGTCGCAAAAAATATATCAAACAATCTTTTTTTGAAAGGAATGCTATAAGGTCTAAATGGCTCCGCAATTTGCGTAGCTTCAATAGCGATCTCTTGCTTAAATTGGCAAAGAAATTCTATGCGCTTAGTGATAAGGTTCCACTTTAGGTTGATAAAAGAAAAGTGATCATCAATTCCGTGAAGAGCAGCCTCTTTTATAGATATTGTAGTATTTCTAGCTGAAAGTGTGATGAAAGGAATATTCTTGGTAAGCTTATCCGTTCTGATTTTCTTTAAAAGATTAAAGAAATCTTCCCTTAAGAAGTCAATATCACAAATGATAGCTTGCGGTTGCTTCGAAGGCATATCATTTTGTAAGCTTTCAGAAAGCTCTCTAAATGCTTGAAAAGAAGAATTCACTCTCTTGAGATGATAAACACCAGACCCGTTTTTGCGCTTTGTAAGCACATTAAAGGCGTCATCCTTGAAGCCAACAACAAGGATTTCTTTAGTATTTATTCTCCCAATTTTGGGAAGTGAAGGAGTTAAAATATCCATAACACTATTTATTCGATTACATTAAACTGTCTGCGAAATTCGCAAGGTATTGGCAATCGTTTCTCTCAGATTATCAGGTTTGAATGGTTTTCTTATGAAGCCGTCGGCACCCATTGATCTAACTTGGTTTTCAAATTGATCATTTTCGTTGCCGGTCAGCACTACCACAGGAATATGTTGAAATAGCCCACTCGATTTAATGTTTCCTAAAAAAGTCATACCGTGTAATCTAGGCATTACCATATCAAGAATTATTAAATCAGGTTCATTTCCACGATGTAACCATCCAAATGCTTCAATTCCATCGCTTTTTGTAACAACATTGTAGCTTTTAACCAATATGTTGCCCAGAATTAGACGCACACTATCATGATCATCAACTATTAATACTGTTTTTTTCACGTTGAAAATATTTAATAATAAAATTTAAAGCTCAAAGTATTCATACTCTAATAAAACAGTCTGTAAAATTTATATCAATTTGTGACATGATATAAAATCTAAAAATATAAATAAAGAGAGGTCCTGTGTTTGCTTAGGGGGTCGGGAGGTTTATAAGGATGATACAGTCAGGGGACGCTTCTCAGTATATATTTAGTTTCAAAACAATTTTATTCGTTTGAAAACCAGATTATAATTCGAAAATTACTACACAAAGATAACAAACTTAGGTGTTTAGGTGCAAACTTTATATTAATTATTTAATTGCTCCATAAGGCTACATATTGTAGTTTTTTATTGATTGTTATCCCTATTTCCCTAATTTTGAATACCAAATTTCTAATTTGGCACTTGTATTGTCTTTATATCGTTTTAGACCATCTCATTATTAATAAGTCACTTTGAAACTAGCTTTTTTTATTTCTCTATTCATAATATTATATACGTACATAGGATACGGAATAGTTTTGTTTTTACTGGTTAAGTTGAAAAGACTTTTCGGGGCGAATCAGCAAATCATGGGTTTTGAGGAGTCGGAGTTGCCTATGGTTACCTTTGTAGTAGCGGCTTACAACGAGGAAGATTGGATTGATGGCAAGATTAAGAACTGCTTAGACTTTAATTACCCAAAAGATAAGATTGAGTTTCTTTTCGTTACAGATGGTTCTAGTGACAATACTCCTGACAGAGTAAAGTCATATAACTATCCTGCTGGAGTAAAATGGAATTTATACCATAGTGATGAGCGAAAAGGTAAAATAGCAGCTGTTGAGCGCATAATGGAGTTTGTTAAGACTCCTATTACTATATACACTGACGCTAATACCATGGTGAACGCTATGGCTATTAGAAAAATCGTAGCACATTATAAAAATCCAAAGGTAGGGGCTGTAGCCGGTGAGAAGAGGGTATCCATGGAAGAAGAAGATTCTGCAAACTCAGCAGGCGAGGGTTTTTATTGGAAATATGAATCTACACTTAAAAAATGGGACTCCGAATTATATAGTGTAGTCGGTGCAGCGGGTGAGTTATTCTCCCTAAGAACAGAGCTATATCAAGCAGTACCTAGTGACACAGTTATAGAGGATTTCTATATGACATTGAAGATTGCAATGCAAGGGTATAAAGTAAGGTACGAGTCTGGTGCTTATGCAGTAGAAAGTGCTTCGGCTTCTGTTGCTGAAGAGTTGAAAAGAAAAATCAGAATTTCAGCTGGAGGATTGCAAGCTATATCTCGCTTGATACCCTTATTGAATGTGTTTAAATACGGAACTTTATCTTTTCAATATATCTCTCACCGAGTGCTAAGATGGACGCTAACACCGCTTTCTCTTATTGTATTATTTTTGGTAAATATTCCTTTATGCCTAAGTGGTCATCCTTTTTTTATCTTCACAATGTTGGGACAATTGGCATTTTACACCCTTGCGCTTACTGGTTATCTACTTGAAAAAAGGAAATTGAAGTTCAAAATTTTCTTCATCCCTTACTATTTCTGTGTGATGAATTACTCTGTGTATAAAGGCTTTTTTAGATTTATTAAAGGAAGTCAATCTGTAGTTTGGGAAAAAGCCGAACGACTAGAGTCAAAGTCCGTCTAAAGCCTTATTGCATTATACTTCCATGCCCAATTGGAGTAAATCCTCTTTGAGTTTTGTTGCAGTCTCAAAGCGAACTGCTGGTAGGCCAAATTTGATGGAAGCATCCACATTACGCTGTGAGTCGTCAATGAATATAGCATGCTCCTTGGATATCTGGTAGCGCTTAAGAATCAAACTATATATCGCAGGATCAGGCTTTTTTAGATTCACTTTACCAGATACCAGTATTCCTTCAAACCACTTTAAAAATTCAAAACGTTCTAAAGCAATAGGGAAGGTCTCTGCCGACCAATTGGTTAAAGCATAGATCCTATATTTTGGATTGTCTCTGAAAGACTGCAAGATATCTACTACATCTTGGTTGACACCATTTAGCATCTCCGCCCAGCGGTCAAAATAAGCAAGTATTTCTTTTTCATATTCAGGAAATTTTTCAAGTACTTCTTGATTACCTTCAGCAAAAGAACGTCCACCATCTTGAGCTTCATTCCAGTCCATATCACATACATTGTTTAGGAACCACTCCATCTTTTCCTCGTCTTTGAATATCTTTCTATACAGATATCGAGGGTTCCAGTCAATGAGTACACCACCTAAATCAAATATTATAGTCTCCACCTTATTCATACTTAAATTTATATTATTTACCTATTCGGGCAATTTAGGCGACAATATACTACTTTTGCATCTTAATAATTAGCAACATGAATATAGTACTCATTGCTCATGATGGAAAAAAACCAGAGATGGTTTCTTTTGTGATGAAAAATATCAATCTCTTGTCCAATGCCAACCTTTTCGCTACTGGTACAACCGGTAAACATCTAGAAGAAGCTGGATTGGAAGTAGACAAATTGTTAAGTGGGCCATTAGGAGGTGACGCACAAATCGCTGCAAGGGTAGCCACTGGAGTGATTGAAGCAGTTATTTTTTTTAGAGATCCATTAGATAAGCATCCACACGAGCCTGATGTTAATATGTTGATGCGTATATGTGATGTCCATAATGTGCCCCTCGCAACGAATCCCGCCACTGCTATTTTGATAATAGGAGGATTAATTAATTAAAGTGTTCTTTGTGAAGAGGTTTTTTATAGTTGTTTTATTTCTAAGTATTATTTTTCAGTATTCGTTAATTGGACAATTCCAAGTGCTGGGTGAGGCAGTACGAATAGAGAGACAATGTTATCAATTGACTGCGGACTCCGTATCTGGCTATGGAAAGATCATTTCCAACAGTGCAGTTAATTTGAACAATCCTTTGACACTTCATACGGAGATGTTTTTTGGGGAGAATGATCAAGGAGGCAATGGAATTGTATTTTTCTTTCAGCGGGATAAAGAAGTTTCTACAGACCAAGATTCCTTATATGGTATCGGTTCTAATTCGCCTTCTATAGGGATAGAGTTTGATACAAAGCAAGATCCTTTTTTATCTGATGACCCAGATTTTGATCATGTGGCTTTGGTGCAAAATGGAGATTTTAATCATCAAAGCGGAAATACTCTTCAAGGTCCCATAAGAGCAAACAACACGAGCAATATTGAAGATGGCGATTGGCATGCTGTGAGAATAGATTGGAATCCTGCGACTCAAGTCTTGTCTATGGCTTTGGATTGTGAAGAAAAAATTTCTTATCAAATGGATTTAATCAACGAAGCTTTTGATGGAGAATCAAATGTATTTTACGGTTTTTCTGGAGGTGCTTTTAATTCATTCAATAGGCAAGAAGTATGTGTAGAATTAAATTCTTTAACCAATAGATTGCAAAATGTCACCATCTGTTCAAATACGAAGACCCAAATAAATGCAATAACTGGCGGAGCAAGTTATCAATGGACTCCTTCTGAAGGTTTGAATATAGACAATCGAGCGAATCCAATAGCTTCGCCGAGTGAAAGTACTACCTACTTTTTAGAAGTTGAAACAGGATACTGTGATGAAGTCTTGAATTATTCCATAGATGTAAATGTAGATTCTACAGAAGCTCAGCTAGATATAGGGAAAGACACCATTTTATGTATTCCCGAAACCTATTTGCTAGACGCGACCTCCGAAAATGCAACTGGATATAGGTGGTCAAATGGGGTCTTGGATTCGGCTATCACTGTAAATAGAACTGCTAGATACGATGTAACTGTTACATTTAATGATGCGTGCATCGCTGAAGACTGGACTATTATTAGATTTACGGATACCCCGCAAGTCTATTTAGGGAACGATACGACTATCTGTCAAAAGGGAGATGGGTATGTTTTAGTTCCTGAGGTAAATATCGATGCAGATTATTTATGGGAGAATGGCAGCACAGCGGATAGCATTATCATAACGAGAGCAGGTTTTTACATGTTGACGGTAGAAAATCAATGTGGGAGTAATTCAGACGGCATTTTCATAGTTTCTGAAAATTGTCAGGATTTCTATATGCCCAATGCATTCACACCTAATGCTGATGGATTTAATGATGAAATGTATCCCTATACGGAAAATGGAGATATTCTGCAGATTACTAAATTCAGTATTTATAACAGATGGGGAAATCAGGTACACCTGGTAGAGAATGGGGAGCCAAACAATAGAAGTCTAGGCTGGGATGGTACAGTAAATGGAAAGAAGTCTGCGCAGGGTGTTTATATGTATGATCTTATACTTCGTTTTAGAGATGAACAAGAAATACTAATTAAAGGAAACTTTACTCTGTTTTAAGTTATAGAAAACTTAATTTCGCATCATAGTTACTTCCATGTATATCTTTAGTCCAAAGAGATAGATGATTTTATATAATTATCTGCTTAATAAAACGAACACAATATGAGTAAGTATTTAATGGGTTTCCCAAATAAGAAAGAGCGAGATGACTTCTTTATAGCATTGGTAGTTATCTTATTTTTTATGTGGCTCTTTTGGTTTTTCCTCTTCGGAAAGAAAGCACCAAATATTGATGAAAAAATTATACCTGTAGCTGAAGTTGTAGCCGAGGATATGGATACAGACAATGACGGGGTATATGATACAAACGATAAGTGTCCAAATATAAAGGGTACTAAAGAAAATAGGGGTTGTCCTGCGGATACAGATGGTGATGGTATTTATGATACTGAGGACAAGTGTCCAGAGTTATCAGGAGTAGCATCCAATAATGGTTGTCCAATAGATACCGATGGCGATGGTGTGTATGATAAAGATGATCGTTGTCCAAAAATAAACTTCAGAAGTCCTACAGGTTGTCCTCCAGATACAGATGGTGATGGTATTTATGATGCAGATGATCGTTGTCCAAAGGTGAAAGGAGATATATCTAATAATGGATGTCCATTTAGTAAAAAAGAAGAGGCTGTATTAATAGACTTGCAATCGAGTGTAGAGTTTGAAACGGGGAGAGCAATTTTGAAAGCTAATTCTAGAGCCAAGCTTGATCAGCTAGCAAATATTCTGAATAAGAAGAAGGATATCAAAATGAGAATAGAAGGGCATACGGATGCTCAAGGAGATGCAAGCAATAACTTAATTTTGTCTCAAGACAGAGCAGAGGCATGTAAAGCATACCTAGTAAGCAAGGGTATAAGTGGGTCTAGACTCAAGTCAGTAGGCTACGGAGAAAGAAAGCCAATAGCGACTAACGAAACAGCAGAAGGAAGACAGAGAAATAGAAGAGTAATGTTTGTAGGAATATAACAGACCAACAGAGGTGAAATAAAAGAGACTATAGTGTAAAGCTATGGTCTCTTTTTTATTTTAACCTTTCTTTTTTTGTACGAGGGGTAGTAGGAGAGTGAGGTACGAACTGTCCGAAGTGTAACGTAGGACCGAACGAATGTGGAGCTCCGGATGGCCCGACCCCAGAAATAGAAGTGCCCTGTTTTTTTTAGAAAAACAGGGCACTTCTAATTTCTGGTGGGCGTACCCAAATAAATCTATTGCTTATTTTGTCTTAAAAGACCTTCTTGCACTACGGATGCGACAAGACGTCCACTTCTATCAAAAATATTGCCTCGGGTAAAGCCTCTACTATTGCTGCTGCTAGGGGATTCTAACGCATATAGTAACCAATCATCGGCCCGAAAACTACGGTGAAACCACATGCCATGATCTAGGCTGGCGAGTTGAATATCCTTGAGCGTGACTTCATGTGGGCGCATGGCTGTGGTGAGTAGGTTATAGTCAGATGCATAAGCGAGGACCTGCTGGTGAATGCGAGGATCATCAGGCAATTTGTCCTTGGCTCTCAACCAAACATGCTGAAAAGGGGCGCTTTTCATCGGAGTAAATAGATCGGGAATCTCTACAGGCTTGAACTCGATAGGGCGTACACGGATCATCTCCTTAAACTTTGGAGATATAAAGTCTCCAAACTTGGTGGCTAATTCTTGATCAGTGACCAAGTCATCTGGGTCAGGTACTTCGGGCATATCAATCTGATGACTGAGGCCCGGCTGCCAAGTCTGGAACGAAGCTGCCATGATAAATATGTCTTTACCATATTGGATACCGCGCACACGCCTAGTTGTAAAACTTCCACCGTCTCTGGTACGATCTACGATATAGGTAATGTTGTCATTGGTGTTGCCTGGTAAAATAAAATAGGCATGCATAGAATGAATGGTGCGATCTGCCTCCACGGTCTGAGAGACAGCATGCAATGCTTGGGCTAAAACTTGTCCTCCAAATACTCTGGTAGAACTTACTTCCTTGGAGGTGCCTTGAAAAATATTTGAATCTAATCTTTGGAGGGTAAGGTGCTCCACCAAATTATCTACTAAGTCCATATTTTCATTATTTTGCTTTACAACACAAGATGAGCAATAATTTTTTAGTAAAAAATAAATTGGAAAAGATTAATTGATGATGTCAAAAGTATTGAGCTGATCATCACTGAGAAAGTAAATATCATCTGCCTCAGCAGCATAAATATAGAAATTGTAAAAATCGGTAGCCAACTGGTATTGATATTCCATTTCTACAAAGAAGTTGATCCATGGTAAATGTGCAGGATCTCCAAAGTCATAATCTGTTGCTTCTAATCCTAAATCGTCCCTCCAGGCACTCACGCCTATTTGCACGTCTTCACCTTTTGTTCTTTTGATTCCTCCAAGAAAAAAGTTGGTTGCTTCTTTACGGATAGTGCTGTTGTTATTAATATGAATATTGAGTTGATTGCTGCGAACTATACGTGCTGCCGCGAAAGCTGCTTCATGAGAAGAAGCGCTATTTACATTGCCCATGTCAATGCGAGTAGTAGAAGGGTAGGCTTCCAATAAATCTTGCAAATCTGTAGCTGTTGAGGCAGTAATAACCCCACTCATTAAGACAGCATTATTTTCCTGAACTTCAAAGGCTCCAAAAGTAGTCTGAGGCGCTGTAACTTGTTCGTCAGGGGTACAACTGCCTAGCAAAAAAACGGTGAAAAACAGGCTTATATATATACAAATTTTCATATGTCGTATTTTTTATCAATTACATTAAGGTAAATTGATAATATAGTGCCAAAAATGACTGTAGTCGGGATCGGATAGGTTATCAAAGGACGGTGGACCATGATAGACCCACTCTAAAATCAGATAAGTAATATACTAAAAGCGTTGCAAGGAGTCAATGAAAAATGCAGAATACTACTCCGTAATGGGCAGAAGAACTAAACTATCTAGCGAGGAAAATAGATCGTATTATGATAAATGATCGTATAAGGCTGTATTGGCTGATTAGGTTTTTCGGATGGCGTAGATCAATTCATCTTCATACTTGCCATCTTTGAAAGCTGTTTTTGAAAGGGTAGCTTCTAGTAAGAAATTATTTTTTTCAAGTGCTTTTATGGAACCAATATTACGTCCAAAGGGCCTTGCAAAAATACGTGTGATGTCAAAATTTGAAAACCCATATTCCACCATTTGGGCGATGGCATTAGACATAATACCCTTGCCCCAATAGGGTTCAGCTATCCAATAGCCTAGTTCCATGTTTTTGCGAAATACATCATCTAAAGGATGCAGTCCGATGGCACCTATTGGCTCTTCGCCAATATATATACCCAGTACCTGAGTAGGTACTGGGATGTGTGTAAGTTTAATGAAGTCTTTTGCTTTTTCTAAGGAGTAAGGGTGCGGAAAACGATCTGTAAGGTTGGACCAGATTTTACGATTGTTGGCATGCAAAGCAAAGATCATGGCGTCATCCAGCGATAGTTTCTTCAGCACAAAATCCTCCATGGTTATAGTTTTAATCTTGGGTAATAGCAGCTACTCCTGGCAGCTCTTTTCCTTCTAAGTACTCCAACATGGCACCTCCTCCAGTAGAAATAAAGCTAACCTGATTTTCAAGCCCACTTTGATTAATAGCAGAGACGGAATCACCACCACCGATCAGTGAAAAAGCACCCTGATCTGTAGCAAAAGCTACGGCATGGGCTATAGCTCTAGTACCACCTGCAAAGGGTTCCATCTCAAAGACGCCCATAGGGCCATTCCATAAAATGGTTTTAGAAGATTCAATGACATCTGAGAATTCTTTTCTGGCTACTTCTCCAATGTCTAGACCCATCCAGTTTTCATCTATATTATCACTGCTGCATATTTTGGTGTTTGCATCTTTATTGAAAGAGTCTGCGATGATTGAATCCTTAGGCAGTAAAAATTTGATGTTTTTATCTTTTGCCAGTTGTAACAGCTCTTTAGCAAGAGCCACCTTATCTAGTTCTACTAATGATGTGCCGATAGATCCTCCCTGAGCCTTCATAAACGTGTAAGCCATACCACCTCCGATGATAATATTGTCCACCTTGTCCAGTAGTTGTCTGATGAGTAATATCTTATCTGAGACTTTTGCTCCACCTACTATAGCGGTAAAAGGTCTAGCGGGATTATTAGTTACTTTTTGTGCATTTTCTATCTCGTTGTTCATTAAGAGTCCAAAAGCTTTCTTGTCTTTTGAAAAGAACTTGGCTACAGTTGCAGTAGAGGCATGAGCTCTATGTGCAGTACCAAAGGCATCATTGACATAGACATCAGCCATTTTGGCCAGCTGGTTTGCAAAGCCTTCTTCGCCTGCTTCTTCCTCAGCATGAAATCGAGTATTTTCCAAAAGTAATACCTCCCCAGCACGCAGGGCTTCTGATTTGGTCATAGCGTCTTCACCTACAGTATCTTTGGCAAACTGGACAGGAGTGCCCAGTAGTGTGCTGAGTCTATTAACTATATGCTCTAAAGTGAACTTCTTGACATTGATAGAACCGTCATCGTTTTTCTTCTTTTGCGGTCTACCCAAATGAGACATAATAATTAGGGCATTCTTTTTTTCTAATAGCGCCTTTAAGGTAGGGATGGCTCTTTCTATTCTAGTGTCATCAGTTATTTGGCTTTGACCATCCAAGGGGACATTAAAGTCAACCCGCACTAATACTTTGCTGTTGGAAAAATTCATCGATTTGTTTTTTTAGATTATTCAAAAAAACACCCTTGAAATTTTGCCTCAAGGGTGTTTTGATCTAATGTAGCAATTGTTGCTATTATTCTCGTGTATTAATAAGATTATTTTTTCTTAGCAACACGCTTAGCAGTGGTTTTTTTAGCTGTAGCGCGCTTAGCTGTGGTTTTCTTAGTAGTAGCACGTTTAGCAGTGGCTTTCTTAGCTGTAGCTCGCTTTGTCGTCTTTTTCTTAGCCGTAGCCCGCTTAGCTGTCTTTTTCTTAGTAGCTTTCTTTTTGCCTGCAACCATAGTACAGAGATCAGCAAGTCTAGCTGAGTACCCAGCTTCATTGTCGTACCAACTTACGATCTTGAGCATATTACCATTGACACTTGTCAATAATGAGTCAAAGATAGAAGAGTGCGGATTACGCACGATATCGCTTGATACTACTGGATCAGTACAGTACTCCAGTACTCCTTTCATTCTGCCTTTTGAAGCAGCTCTGAACTTAGCATTTACCTTTTCAGCAGTTGTTGGCTTTTTGAGAACTACATTGAGCTCTACTAAAGAACCAGTGATTACAGGAACTCTAAGAGCCATAGCACTTAATTTTCCAATTATACTTGGTACTACCAAGCCTACTGCCTTGGCAGCGCCAGTTGAGGTAGGTACTATATTGTATGCAGCAGCTCTTGATCGTCTAAGATCAGAGTGAGGAGCATCTTGTATTTTCTGATCTCCAGTGTATGCATGAGTAGTGGTCATAGATCCTACTTCAACACCCCAGTTGTCTTCCAATACCTTAATTAAAGGAGCTAGACAGTTGGTAGTACATGATGCATTAGAAAATACGTTTGCTCTGCGGTCCAAATCTTCGTCATTTACACCAAGAACGATAGTCTGAACGTCGTTCGTTTTTGCAGGAGCAGAGATAACTACATCCTTAGCACCGGCCTTCAAGTGCAAGCTGGCCTTATCTTTTGTTCTGAAAAAGCCTGTACATTCAAGTACCACGTCTACTTTTAGCTTCTTCCAAGGCAATTTTGAAGGATCTTTTTGAGAGAAGGCATGGATTTTTTTTCTGTTCACAGTGATAGAAGTATCATCATATTTGACGGTTCCATCGAATGGACCATGAGCACTGTCGTACTTCAATAGATGTGCAAGTGTCTCATTATCTGTAAGATCATTGATTGCTACCACCTCTATACCTCTCTTGTTTAGTAAGTTACGAAAGGTAAGTCTACCGATTCTTCCAAATCCGTTGATCGCTATTCTTTTTGCCATGTTATATTAAAATTTTTAGGTTAATAAACACTACAAAGGTACGCTGTTTTTTAGTATTATCAATTATTCTAATGTTGGAAACAATTTATTTTATAAATAAATGGACTAGTACTTTCAATTATCAATTATAGGCAATATATTTGCATTCCTAAATTGAGGGTATTATTAAATATTATCATTTTGGCCCGTTCGTCTAGGGGTTAGGACGCCAGGTTTTCATCCTGGAAACAGGGGTTCGATTCCCCTACGGGCTACAAATAGAATCAAAAGAC
>CALJVI010000004.1 GCA_937974575.1 uncultured Saprospiraceae bacterium
ATCACATTGGGTAGGTCATCCAGATCAACGGGCTCAATCACGGGCTCAGTGCGGTTGATGGTCACAGTGGTGCTGTCGCAAAGTGTAGGACATACCTCCGAACAAACAGTATACTGAAAGCTGAATGTATTGAGCGAATCGCTGGGAAAAATGTATTCTATAGTACCATCTCCTAGGTCCATAAAATTGGGATCCATAGTTTGGTATGCTACAGTGACTCCATCATTATTGGAGAGGTTATCATTTTGTAAGACATTGACACTGGCTAGTGTGGAGTCCGATGGAATAGAAAATACATCTTCGGCAGCCTGTGGAATACTTTCCAGATTGACACGGATAGAATCGGTGCTGTAATCGGCACAGCCGTCGGCAGATAGTGTCCAGATGAAAATATTTTCTCCAGCTTGTAAGTTGGAAATAGATATACTTTCTGCATCTGGATTGTCAATATTGGCCGAAGAAGTGGTGGTCCACATCCCCGTAATACCATCTTCGCTATTGCCCGTAAGCATGGTTTGATCCTCGCAGAGACTAAAATCTGCACCGCCATCTGCTGGCAATAAACTAGACATCAGACTCACCTCTACATTGGACAATGCACTGCAACCATTGGTACGATCCGTCACTTCCAGGTCGTATATCCCTACTGAACTTATGGTCGGAGAAAGAGTGGTTGCACCATCATCTATGGAACCAGATGATGTCGTCCACCTGTATCCAAAGTCGTCTCCAGAAGAAGACCCTGAGCCATCCAAAGAGGCTACTCCGGAACAAGATAATTCAAAATCATCTCCAGCATCGGCGATAGGCTTCATTGTATCAATAGTCACTACGAGCTCATCTGAACGAAGGCAACCAAACTCGTTGGTAACATTGAGCACATAAGTACCTGCGCGGTTTATATTGAAAGATATTTCTCCATTAATAAAATCACCATCTTCATTTGTCCACTCTATCGTATGATCAGGACTATCCGTAGTACCTAATAATAATGTTTCTGGATCTGAGCAGGTTAGTAATACGTCATCGCCTGCTTCTACAGTTGGCTCGCTGGTATCTCCTGTCACTTCTATCTCTATCTCGGAGAAACAGTTGCTGGAAGGATCCGTTACTGTAGCGATATAGATAGCCGCCCCTGATACTGTGATGGTACTCATGTCTGCACTACTCTCAATAGAACCTCCTGAAGTGGTCCATAAGACATCATGGTCATCATTTTTGATAATGGCTATATCTACTTGTGAAGCATCGCAATTTAGCATAGCTACTTCGCCATCTATCATAGGCTGAGGCAATACTGCTTCAGAGACTGTAATTTCTCCTTCATTGGTACATCCGTTGGCTGGGTTCGTAAGTACTACAGCGTATACTCCGGCAGAAGATACTCGAATACTGAGATCATCCACCATTTCGTCAATCGACCCAGTGCCTGGATCCCAGGTGGATGTAAGACCTGGTAGAGCTTGATCATTGCTGGCCTCCAGGATAATTCCTCCATCCACACATGTCAATGTCCGGTCTGTATCAAGATCTAGATTAGGGCTCTCCATGTCAGCTATGACAGTAATAAATTCTTCTGTGGTACATCCATTTTCTGTATTGATGACGAGTAGCGAATACTCTCCTTCGGTGTCCACCTCTGCCATACTTTGATCTTGACCAGAAATGAAAGAAACCCCAGCTGGACCTTTCCATTGGTACTCAAATTCTGCTCCTGAGGAGGTATTATTTCCGCCTAGTGTGATGACATCATCGATACAAGTAATCATATTACTCGTCCCTACATCGACCAACGGCTTGATCGTATCCGCAGGAATGGTATAGTTCATGATGAGTTGTTCTTGCACAAAAGCTGCGTCTGAAACGGTAACAGTATATGTGCCGGCCGCAGCACCAATCAAGTCTTCATTTGAAGTCATATTTGACCAAGAGAAATTGTATGGTGGTGTGCCTCCTTCTACAGAAATCTGTACTTCACCGTTGTCTGTATCTAAACAGTTGTCAGGTAAGATATCGTCTTCCATAACGGTCAATGGGGGTACATCAGGAATGGTAATGGATCCATCCATTATCATTGGGATCTCACCTGATTGGTTTATTTTAGCAAAAAATGTTTCATTATTTGTGAGGACAAACACTTCGGTTACATCACCTGGAGCGCCAGCGATATCAAAACAATATTCAAAGATCACTGTCCCATCTGGTACAGAATATCCATTGACTTGATCTGGTGAATTCCAAGTAAGCAACAAACCAAATGGCCCTCGATCTAAAATATTCATTTCATTCAATCCAGGAAGGACGAAATTGGCACCTGCAGAGTAAGTAGCAATATTAGCCCCACTCGTGTTTATCACGATAGAAACTGAGCCAACATTTGTAAATCCCTCCACACTTACTTCCACACAAGCTTGTGTACCTGATGGCGCGATTTCATCAGAAACAATAATCTTTTCACCTTGGGCAAACAATGCATTGTCTACGAATAAGGTGCAGCCCAGCATAATGCAAAGGCAAATGATTTGTTTTGTAGTTGTATAAATATTATAGTTCATATTATCTTTCCAGTGCAAAACTCAAATTAATTTCATGTGTACTACGACCGATTGGGCCAATAGTATTAAACGGATAATCAAATCCATATCCTACCCGTAGTTGGTCTCCAATCACAAAACCTGTTTCAAAGTGTAAGGTCCTACCAATACTACCTCCAAAGCCAAAAAAGATACTCTTATTAACATGGTATCTAAAATTGACATCAACACTCAATGGTGCATTTGCAACATATCTTAGCCATACTGAAGGCTCGATAAATTTATCGCCATCTAGCATTTTATAATATCCAGCTATCAGATTGAAATGCGGCTGCCTTCTGATATCAAAATTACTATCTCCTTCATCGAAGGCTACATTGAGTCCAAGTACTTGAGGAACCGATATGCCTGCGTAAACAATATCATCTGAGAACCACCCTTTGTCAAATCTCTTGTAGTAATAAAATCCAAACCCTACATCAGGTGAAATGGTAGACTGGTCCTGTAGCGTGAGTATATCCCCTTCTTGTCGCTGGGTAAACTTAGAGGCATCGACACGAAACTGTTGCACTCCTATAGAAATACCCATAGCTATTCCTCCCCAATAGGGATCATCAGAAAGAACACCACCAATCTTGCCGTAGATGCCTGTATTGCTCGTAGGCCCAGTTTTGTCATTAATCAGAAAACCACCACTCGTGATAGAAACTCCTGACTTAGCATAAATAAAATTTCCTTTAACGGTCTGAGTAACTGGATGATTGTCTAGATTGGTCCACTGAGTACGAAGAGAAACGCCAAAATCCAGATTTTGCTCTCTGAGTAAATAATCACTACTGAGCATAGCAGGGTTAATTACTGCATAGTTTTCACGATATTGGGTAAATAGTGGAGTCTGTTGAGCAAATATGGGAAAGGAGATATATAGAAATATAACTATGTAAAGAAGTCTGCTCATCAATCAATTACTTTTATGGGTGTCTATTATAAAACTAGATAGCCTTCATTTCGGTCCTCAAAAATACATGAATCTGACTAATAATGCCTGTATTTAGCAAAATTTTAATCTATATAATGAATTGTAAAAAGTGCCCTATCCCAAGGGATAGAGCACTTACAAATTGATAATCTACTGACAATAAATTCTTATATATCTAGGTACTCTTTAATAGAGTTACCTTTTTACTATTAATACTCGTTCGTTCACAGCTTTATGTCAGTGTCTTAAAAAGCTAAACTCGATGGTTGAACTCCTGTAGTTATTGTTAGAATTTAATTACTTTTATTTCAGTTCTTCTATTGATTTCATGTTCCTCATCAGTACAAGTAGTGTTTCCTGAGCAGTGATTTATCAAATTACTTTCACCATATCCACGAGATGTTATGCGGTCAGCAGGCACCCCTTTTGTGATCAGGTATTGTCTTGCGCTTTCTGCACGAGAAGCAGATAATTTTTGATTGTACTCACTACTACCTCTTGCATCAGTATGAGAACCCAATTCAATCGTCAATTGAGGATACTGGTTCATCAGTGTGATTACTTTTCTTAGCTCTACTTCAGCATCAGGTCTAATAGATGACTTGTTGTAATCATAGTTGATATTATCCAACGCGATAGTATTACCAGTAACCAAGGCTGTATTGTTAAAAGTTGGTGGTGGTGTAGGTTTTACTACTTTTTTAGGCTTTCTAAGCGAAAGGACAATTTCATTCTTTTCGTTACATTTTCCTTTGAAGTTCTTACTATGCTTTATGAAAGTATCTTTTTCGCCAACAATACGATAATCACAATTACATGGAAGATCCATTTTGAACTCTCCACGATTGTTTGAGGTAAATACTGTTTCCTCCTTTGTGCATTTGTTGAAAATCGTAATAGAAGCGTTTCTTACTTTTGCATCATTATTGTCTTTATTGACGACAGTACCTATGATACTGAGTACGTCTTCTTTTTTCAATTCTACATTAATACAAGAAGAGTTTTCGTCTTTCATATTGTTGAAATTGATGTTCTTATTCCCATCTACAAATCCATCTTTACTCATTGCCAATGTCAAGCTTGTTGTTGGCCAAACAGTCAATGCAAATTGCCCTTTATTATCAGTCTTGATTTCTGTTTCTGTATTGTTTCCTTTTTCAGACTGCTTTACATCTATTTGAGCATTTCTGATAGGTGCACCAGTCTTCTTATCCACTAAGCAAAATACTTGTTCTTTGGAGAGTGCTGGGAAGAAGTCCACTTTAGTGTCACTTTTCCATTCATAAATATCATCATTGCTTTGCTCTCCTACTCTACCAGAAGACATGTAACCTGTAGTATTCTCCTTATCCATATAAAAACCAAAGTCATCCTTCATGGAATTAAAAGGTTTACCCGCATTTACCATACGGCCCCAGTTATTGTTAGCAGGATTGGACTGCCTTGCTACAAAAACATCTAGACCTCCCATACCTGGGTGCCCATTTGATGAAAATGCAAGATCTCCTTCAGATGTCAAAAACGGGAATATTTCATTTCCAGCAGTGTTGATACTTGGTCCCACATTTTGAGGTGCGCCCCACGATCCATCGGCGAAAGTCACTTTGTAAATATCCATTCCACCATATCCACCTGGTCTATCAGAAGCAAAGTACATAGTGCTTCCATCTTCTGAAACAGTAGGATGGCAGGTTGAAAAGTCTTCTCCGTTGATTGGCAATTCATTGGCTGCACTCCAGCTTAAGCCATTTGTATTGGTTACTTTATATATCTTTAAATTTAAGACTTTACTTTTTCTGGAATTGTCATTTCTTGTGAAATACATTGCTGTATCATCGTTTGAAAATGCAGCTACCCCATCGTGAAACTTACCATTCACAGCTCCTTTAAACAATGTTGGTTTGGCATATCCATCTTCATTTTTCTTAGCATAATAAAGATCCGTGAATCCATTATTTGTCCAATTGTCAATCAGTCTAGAAAATAGATTAGACCCACGATTTGAGGTGAAAACAATTCCTTCTTTGAATGGTCTTGCAGAAAAATCTAATTTGTTCGTATTCAAGCCTTCCAAAGTGTTGAATGATACTTGATCAAAATTTGAGAATTGATTGAGATCATTACAATTTTTGATGAAGGCCACTTTATTTTCAGCAGGAGATGCATTATACTTATTGAACCACTTTACTGCTTCTGCGCAATTGCCAGTAGCTTGTAATGCTTGTGCGTAATGCAATAGATCCTTTGGTAAAGGGCCATCTTTAGTTACCTTTTGATACCAGTATGCAGCCTCTTCATAATTTGCATTTAACCTAGCGGCATTGGCCAATTTTGACCAGACGGCTTTGTCCGCAGTAGCAGTATTGGTATTAGATTTGAACATATTCGCAGCTTTTGCATATCCCATACCTTCGTAGATATTTTGTGCAGTATTTAGCTGAACTTCCTTTTTGGCCTCTAATCTGTTTAGAGCAAGGACGACTTTAGAAACACCAGTACTCAAGGTATAATCCTTTGCCTCTTCTTGGCTATACATTGGAAGAGAAATACCAATCAGGATAGCCAATAAAATAGTTGTTTTTATAATTTGCATTGAATCCATAATTTTTAATGCTTAAAATATTATTTAGAAGTATCTGATGTTTGTTGTTTGCTTATCATCATTTTGGAATAAATACTCCAACATGATTTCATATCCTCCTGACGTGTAAGCGCTCAATTCGGAGGTGGTAAAATCAAATGCCATACCTGCTCTAAAATTAGGTGAGAATTGATATTGCAATAGTGCATCTACAGAGTCGCCCATTCTATATGTGGCTCCGACCCACAATGCATCCATAAGCAAGAAGCTTGCATTGAGATCCATATCTACAGGTGCATTACGATTATAACTTAATAGAATTGAAGGCTTGAATTTAATATTATCAGACACATTTAAAATGACTGCACCCATACCGTAAAAGGTTCTGTAAACAGACTCAAATCCTGCATCTGTGTATAAACTATTTTCTAATACAGTGGGTAACGAAACACCTACGTAGTAGTTTTTAGCAGATAAGAATACACCAAATCCAAAATTCGGTTTCATTTTTTTAGCTATACCTTCCATGATAAAAGCATCATCTTCGTCATAGCCATCTATCTGTGTAAAATCCATTCTACTATGCTCTAGTCTTCCCGAAAGACCCAAACTAAGCTTCGCCGACTCTCCTACTTTTACACGATAGTTATATGATAAATTTGCAAAAGTGGTATTGACAATGCCAATCTTATCTGCAACTACAGACAAACCAACTCCTGCACGATCTCCAGCAAATGGAGTGTGTACATTAAAATTTAAAGTAACTGGTGCGCCATCTATACCCAACCATTGATTACGGTAAACAGCAGAGGCGGCTAAAGCATCTCTATTACCTGCATACGCTGGATTATAGAGCAGTTTATTAAACATAAAGTGAGTAAACTGTGGATTGTGCTGTGCTTGTACTTGGACAAAAAATCCAAGCATAAAAATGGTAACTATTAATTTATTCATCATGACTTAATTACAATTTAGTGTTAACTAGATAATGGATTTCTATTATCTAATAATGGTAATGTATCCCGTAATCGCTTCTGTTTCATTTTGATCTTTCTTGAACACATAGAAGTAGGTTCCTGCTGGTAGATCGTCACCATCAAAAGTTCCTCCCCAGTCGCTCTGGTAGTTATTTTTCTCGTACACCTTATCTCCCCAACGATTAAATACTTGGATAATATTATTTTGAAATTGAGAAGTACAGTCAATTCTCAATACATCATTTTTATTATCATTGTTTGGAGTAAGAACATTGGGAATATCACAAAGTAAAGGTGCATCTGCTTCAACATTTATTTTCACCAAAGCTCTTTCACAAGTATTGCAACTCATGTCGCAAATTTCATATTGGAAAGTGTACTCCCCAGAGAATCCAGTAGCAGGGACAAAGGTGAATGTACCATCCTCATTAATGGATACTTCTGGAGCTGAGCCTACAAGCTGAATATTCCAATCCGTATTCCCATTAAAGTTTTCATTGTCTATCAGACTTTCATTTTCTATCATAGTAGCAAATGGAGTGGTATAGGAATCATCTACAGCTTCAATCCCCTCTTCTACAAAAATAGAGATCATTGTTTCAGAGAAGTTTTGACAAGCGCCATTACTTAATGACCAAGTCAAAGTATTTTGGCCTGCCTCCAAATTGTCTACCATAGTAGTAGGTGAATCCGCAGTCGCTATAGTTGCCGAACCATTTGCTGTCCAGACTCCAACACTTGATGTCGGTGTAATTGCTTCAATCGTAATCTGATTATCATCACATAGTACATACTCATCTTGTGCTACACCTGCTTCTTCATTAGGAAGCGCAGAGATAGATACATTGACTGCATCTGAATCATAGTCCAAACAGTTTCCTTCAGACAAGGTCCACTGGAAAGTATATGTACCTGGTACAACATTCGTTACATTTATTTCTTGATTAGCGGCATTATCAATAGCTGCTGTATTAGGACCCGCTGTTTGTACCCAAACACCAGTCGCTGTATTCACTTGATTTGCAGCTAGAGTAATTGAATTTACATCCGACTCGCATATCTCTATATTCTCTGTAAGTATGACTGCATTATCATCTGGCGTAGTAAGAAATACACTTACCGTATCCGTTTGATAGTTGGTACATCCTCCGTTTGATAGAGACCAAACAAAGATATTTTCTCCTTCTACTAGATTTACTGTAGAATTTGGATCCATCACGTCTTCTACACTTGCTCCACTGGTATTGATGATAGACCAACGTCCTGTTCCGATAGACGGCATTGCAGCACCTAAATTAGTAGTTTGGCTACTACACAGACTTTGATTCTGTCCAGCTTCCGCAACTTCATTAGCAGGTACTTCATCCACTGACACAGTAACCATATCCGAACTAAAGTCCATACAAGAACCCGAACTCAATGACCATGAGAACTGATAGACACCAGTAAGTAAACCAGAGATTTCTGTAATTGCCTCCGTATTATCACTAAATGATACCGTATTAGGGCCTGACATCTGGATCCATGATCCTGTTGCAGAAGTAGGTTCAATGGCAACAAGATTGGTAGATCCGTTTGACGCATCTGCGCATAAGCTGATTTGGTTATTAA
Source organism: uncultured Saprospiraceae bacterium (assembly GCA_937974575.1). Classification (GTDB taxonomy): domain Bacteria; phylum Bacteroidota; class Bacteroidia; order Chitinophagales; family Saprospiraceae; genus JALZVN01. The sequence continues at coordinate 8,683 of CALJVI010000004.1, forward strand.
CCGCCTCCGCTATATCGTTTGGCAAATCACTTATCGTAATCGTTACTTGATCACTTGCATAATTTTGACATACTCCATTAGACAAAGTCCAAGTAAAAGTATGACTCCCGATAGGCAAGTTGGCTACGGTAGTATTTGGATCTGTAGGGTCTTGAATGTCACCTACTGTGGATGTCCAAAAACCATTTCCTATAGATTGGAGGGCAGAAAGCGAAGCCTCTGTACCACAAACATCTTGATCATTACCTGCATTGGCGGTTTCATTTGGAGTAGCTTCTATGAGTACCTCTACTTCAGCAGTACTAAAAGTGCCGCAGTCTGCAGTAGACAACTGCCAGACAAAAGTATATGATCCTGGTCCGCTATAATTTACTCCAGTTTGAATTGAATTGGTATTCATTATAGTAGCTGAAGGTCCAGCAACTTGATTCCAGTTTCCGTCAGCTAGATTTGGCATAGTTGCCAAAAGATCCAAAGAGCTACCTTCACAAATAGTAATAGTATTCTCTGCTACTGCTGCTTGTTCATTAGGGGAACTAGAAATATCGATAGTTATTTGATCTGTATTGTAATCTGGACATCCGTCTGTAGACAATGACCATGTCAATACATTCGTCCCTTCTGACAGACCAGTCACTGTTGTATTAGGATCATTAGGATCTGCAAATACAATACCCGTGTCACTAGTCCATGTACCAAATCCTAAGCTAGGCGTATTTGCCTGAGTCGTAACAAGAGCTCCATCACAGAAACTTTGATTTGATCCAGCATTCGCTATATCCGTTGGTGTATTTTCAATAGTGAAAGTAAAAGAGTTCTCACTATAGACACCGCAACTAATGGTACTCAAGGACCATATTACTTCATAGGTTCCAACACTCGCATTCTCCACACCCGTGCTTGGGCTAAATGGATCTGTAAAGGTGATCCCATTGGGGTTTCCTGCAAATGTCCACTCTCCATCGCTTTCGACGGGAGCATCAGCTAGTAGTTGAAAATTAGCTGCATCAGAAGCACAAATAACGGATTGTGTATTTTGTATACTTGCTGTTTCGTTTGGAACATCACTGATTTCAACAATTACAGTATCTCTGCTGTAGTCCATACATCCATTTGCGTTCAATACCCAAATGAACATATTGCTACCTAAAGAAAGATTACTTACTACTGTATTCGGATTATTTTCATCTGCAAATGTAGCTGTGCTATTTATCCATGTACCCGTCCCTTGTGCAGGAAGTGTAGCATTCAAATTTATCACATCACTTAAGCAATAGCTTTCATTCAAACCTGCGTTTGCTATTTCATTTGGTGGATTATTGACCACCACTGTCGCTGCTAATGAAGCTCCGGAGGTACAGTCACCTTGCTCAACAAGTACATAATAATTATTGCTATTTGATACATTTTGGAAAATTACGCTTGGATCTGTGGTTTGAGCTATTAGCATATCATTGCTATCATACCAATTGAAAACCGTGTTGTTTGATCCACCAAAATTGGTAACTACAATCTCAACATTTTGCCCTTGACAAACTTGAATATTCGTATTATCCAATTCTGGAACTGCGAGTCCTTCTGCTACTTGAATCTCTTCTTGATCCTGTAATGTAACACAACCATCGATATTTGCCTCTACAGAATAGGTTCCAGCATCTGCAAGCTGAATGTTCATAATATCAACCTCCAATACATTCATACCGATCATTACACCATCTGGATTAAACCAAGTATAAATCGTCTCAGGCGTTGGATTGATTACTTTTAAATTTACAGTTTGACCTGTACAAGCTGAAGCGGTCCCAAGACTGCTTTCTACTTCAGGTGATATGGATGTATCTACTACGTTTACAGCTATTGGTGCTGAAGTAGATGCTCCACAACCTCCAGTATTAACCTGTACTGTATAGTTACCTGCATTTGCAGGTGCTGCTGCATTGACAGTATAAGAAGGAGTACTTGTAGTACTTACCATCACACCATCCAACATCCAAACATAACTTACATTTGATCCTTGATACATTTGCGTAGACAAAGCAATATTTTCGCCTTCACAGACAGAGTCATCATTGACCGCCATGACTGGTTGTTCTGGCCCTTCTGAAACGACTACATTATAGTTTTCTATGTTTGAAGAACAGCCAGGGCCCATATCTACAAATAGTGAATATGAACCACCATTTACAAAATCAACATTGGATACTGTATATTCAAATGTCCCATCTGCAGGTACAGAAATATCCACCATCAAGCCATCAGGTCCTGAAAATACATAATTCAAATTGCCCGATAAATCCGTATTGTTATTAATTGCGGTAAAAGTAACATCCTCTCCTGCACAGTAATCACCAGCACCATCAAGTGCTTCAATCGCAGGAGGCTCCTGTACTGTCACTACTACATTATCCTCACTTTCGCATCCATCCACGGTGACAATTAAGCCAAAGCTCGTGGTCGTACCAAGGGAATTCAATAATGGATTTTGGTTACTCGAAAATGGAAATGTTCCGAAAAGCCATTGGTAAGAAGCATTAGGTACACTTTCTGCAAACAAACGAACCTCACCTCCTGCACAAATACTTTCCAACTCTGTACTAGCTACTGCATTTGGAGTAGGCTTTATTTCTGGACTTACTGCATTGGAATCATCTGATTCACAATCTACATCCACAGAAACTTTTACCGTAAGTGGTAAAACCAGCATTGGATCATCACCAAGTATTTCAAATATTTCATTTGTAGTAGTTGCGATAACAACTCCATTGGCATTTCTCCAAGTATATGTAATGTCCTGACCTGGGTAAGCAGCTTCATAATCGCTGGCTTCATTAACCTCTAAACTTAGCATTTCGTTGGAGCAAATACTACTAGCATGTTCCACTGTAGGCTGAACTAGAGGAGTAGGGCATGCAAGCGGACTAAATTCAATATAGTCAGGACCGCCCAATTGATTTACATCTGGACATGGTGCTCCATCTGGACATTCTTCATTGTCTGTCAGCTCATCATTGTCACTATCTAGGTCTCTAAAATCAGGGATTCCATCTCCATCTGTATCCAAAGGATTGGAGGTATTTATGATTTGACCATCTAAAATAACTTGTCCATTCTCATCGACCTCAATATTTCCAACACCAATGATACCATCGTTGTCTTCGTCACTTAAATTACTTTCGTATACATCAAAGATCCCATCATTATCACTATCTAAATCTTCATAGTCAAAAATGCCATCTTGATCTGTATCTAATGGGTATGAAGTAGAAACTGACGCTCCTCCTTGGCCGAGTACACGACCATCTTCACCCGTGATAGGATTTCCTACACCGATGATACCATCATTGTCTTCATCTAGACCGCCTCCTTCAACGACATCATTAAGACCATCGTTATCACTATCCAAGTCATGATAGTTTGGTACCCCGTCATTATCATGATCCTTAGGAAAAGAAGTACTTGCTATTTCGTTATTGTCATTTAAGCTCTGACCATAACTATTGAACTGTGTGTCAAGCTTACCGTCATTATTCACATCTACAAATCCAGCTTCAATGACATCGTTGATGCCATCATTATCTGCATCCAAATCAAGATAATCTGGAAACATATCCATATCATTGTTGGAAACTAAAGAAGAGGTTACCCCAGCATTCACAATTCCAAATTGATTCACATCTGTAGAATTGACCAATGTCAAAACACCATCTCCATCCGGATCTTCATTTCCGCCTTCAGTAATATCATGAATCCCATCGTTATCACTATCGCGATCTAAAAAGTTTTCAATCATATCGCCATCCATATCTGGAGCCGCTGACAAATAATTTGCTGTACTAGCGCCATCTGCTATGACCATACCAAAGGCATCCACAGAAGAACTACCAGAAAGAAAAAATCCATCGTTATCAAGATCTTCCAAGAGTGCTTCGGCAACATCATAGATGCCATCATTATCCGCATCCAAATCTCTATAATCTTCTACCCCATCATTATCATGGTCAGGGATATTACTTTGCAATACAAATGGTCGACCCGCTTTTCTTCTAGGTAGACCTAAAGTACTTATCTCAATTTCGCCGTCACCGACAATACCATCTCCATCTATGTCTGGATTTCTGCTTTCGAGTACATCAGACAAACCATCGTTGTCACTGTCTCTATCTCTAAAATTGTATATTAGATCGCCATCCGAATCAATTGGGAAGATAATTTGATTCCCATTTTGAGCGATATCAATAGGAGAAACAAGTCCCCTTGCATTGATTGTAATATTTGACTCATTCTCTGACAACATGCCATCATGGGTCGTATCATACTGGCCTAGGTTGACTTCACCAACGTCAAATAAACCATCGTTATCCGAATCCAAATCGTAAGCATCTGGATACTGATCATTATCTGTATCTTTAAACTGGTAATTGATCTGTGCCGTAAGTAAATCCCGATCTGTACCTAATGGATTGAACAATCCATTTTTCCCAAATTCTACTTGTGCAGCATCAATAGTACCATTACCATCCGTGTCTTGGATATTGTGATTGGCCTCGATGATATCTACAATACCATCATTATCTGCATCCAAGTCTAAGTGATTGGGTACTCCATCTTGATCGATATCCAACTCAAAAATAATCTTATCACAAACTCCATCATTATTTGCATCTTGGCAATCTAAGCTAAAAGCAGCATCCGAAGCATCTAGGTAATTAGGAATACCATCAAAGTCATTATCGAATGCTGGATCGAAGTCACCTCCAATACAGCCATTCCCTTCTAGTGAAGGACAGGCTTCTTGCTCATCCAAAATACCGTCATTATCATCATCTATATCATTGTCATCCCTAATACCATCACCATCAGTATCTGGCGCCAGGAGTGAAATATCGTCTACAATATCAAGTAGCAACTCTGAAATAGTAGACACACTAGACACATAAGTCCAGTAGTCCAACATTTTAAGATCACCAAAATTATTAGAGAAAGTAAATGGCTCTGAAGTAGGCAGTGGCAATAGATTGTTTCCACTGATCGCTTCTCCAAGACGAGAATGATCATATAAAAACTGATCGCTTGGTGCATTACCATTTAATCTAGTCAGCCTTACACCACCGAGATCATTCTCAATATCTGACAGCGTCAAGTGAATTTCTCCTGCGTTAATACGCAGCTGATAGGAAAGCGCTCTATTGAACTGCTGTGGCAATGCGACACCATCCCTATCCAATCCATCCCAAAGGATTTGATTTTCACCAGTAATAGCAGCAGCGTTTATAACTCTATCTTGGTTATTGCCGAAGATGCCATCGTTATCTATATCAATAACCAACTGAGCGTTTCCACCCAAATTTGTACTATAAGTTATAAGTGCCCCATTACTTCTGTCCAGAACATCCACTACACCATTATTTGCAGCTGGGTCATTAGACAATAGATTTACATCAATTATTTCTATTTCATATTCAGGTGCTTCATTGTACAACCAAGTCATCTGAGAATCTCCTCTCACAATATCCGTAACCAATGCCATAGCAGGCATGTTGGGATCTGGTAGATTGAAGAATACCTTATTGTTGATAATGCCTTCTGTATCTCTAGCTTGTGGTTCATAGAGATAAAATTTATCAGCATCAAAAGTTGCAATCTCTGCAGATCGTGTCACCTCATTTAGTTCAAATGAAGCATAAGTAGGCACATTATCGCCGGTGATAATTCCTTTGTTATTGGAGTTAATTTGAAATCCCCAAGGATCTACATCTTGATAGTCAATCTGAAACTGCAATCCTTCATTTGTCAAAAGGTAAAATGTAGGAGAAGTTGTGTTTCCGTTGCTACTGATGATAGACTGATATTCATTGGTAAATACTCTACCCGTGAGTGTATTTCCGCCCTCATTGGCAGCCGAATTTTGAGATACCGTGATATCCCATGATAGGACTACTCTCCTGTTGGTTGGTTGATCCGCATCACGCGTCCATGCTTGATTATTAAGCAAGTTATCGAATCCAGAATTTTGGTAAAAACCATATCCCAGGCTTATCGTCCAAACTCCTTGCTCTCCTGGATCCACCTGTACGATACCAGGCGTGTACCCTAATCCTTGTGTTGAGCCACCACCGTTAGGCCCGTTGGCTTCTTCTATATTATTGTTGATGATACCTAGACCAGCACTTGTGCCAGTATTATTGTAGGTAGAGTGCAAGGTGCCATCTGGCCTATATACCTTGATAAATCCACTTGATATTCCCACATGAGAAGCACCAAAGTTGATAAATTCTCCTTCAGAGGCATATACCTTGAGCTGCTGAGGTCTTTCAGCAAAATAGAATAGGCGGTAGCCATCGTATTCCGTAAAGTCAACCGATCCCTCTGCCCGTAAATTATTTGGAGCTACAAACAGTGCTGCAAGGCAACTGAGCGCAACTAATAGAAAAGTTAAGGATGAAAAGTGTTTTTTGTCAGTATTCATTTTTTCCAAGTCTAAGTGATTTGTATCTGAATGTATACTAGCAATACATATAAAAAGATTCTATATGTTATAGAAAAATATGTCTTTAGCCGACAATTGGTACAATCAAAAAAAGAAATGGAAATAAACGATATTAGCTACTGATTACTAAGCTCTTATAGCCTCAACAGGGTCCATACGTGAAGCCATATATGCAGGTATAATACCAGAGACTATACCCACGATTAGTGATAGGCCTAAACCTATAAATATATTCTTAGAAGACAGGTATATAGGGAATCCAGCGACACTTGTGACTAAAAATGTGACAAGGTAAACCAGTCCTAAACCTAATATACCGCCTAAGATGCAAAGCACTACAGATTCGATTAAAAATTCAAGAAGAATAACAAAATGCTTAGCTCCGAGTGCTTTTTTTACCCCGATGAGCGGTGTGCGTTCCTTGACTGATACAAACATAATATTGGCTACACTAAACATCCCAACGATAATGGCAAATATACCTATGATGAATCCAACCGCATTGAGTGCTAGAAATACAACATCAAGTATAGAGGTCAACATAGACATTTCATTGAGAGAAAAATCATCCTCTTCTCTAGGGCTTAGTCTATGGTTGGCACGAATTATACCCGTGACCTCATCCTTCAAGTCTTCCAGAGTGCTATATTCATTGGCCTTTGCGCTGATGGTGGATCGCATCAAGTATTTAGATTTGAAGTTGATCATAGACTTAGCAGATTGAGCGGAGACCAGTACCGCGTCATCAAAGTCTGCCACATTGATCAAGTCGTCGCCGGACTCTGCGATGACTCCTGTCACCCTGTATTTTCTCCCTTTGAGCTTTATGGTTTTTCCCAATGGATCTATTTTGCCAAATAGGGCATCGGCTACTTTATAGCCTATGACTACCTTATTCGCTCCGGAATGAAATTCGCGAGGAGTCAAATTTCTGCCCTGCCCTATCTCCGTAGCAAAGATCTCTATGAAATCACTGGTTGTACCGAGTATGATGACATTCTCTGCACTATTAGACTTGTACTTCAGAGTAGTAAAGCCAACCGCCACATGAAAAGAAACCAGATCTGCATTCTTTGCTTTGTCCTGGACCATCAGAAAGTCTTCAAAACTGGGATTAGGCCTTCTTATGTATTTCCACCATTTCTCGAAAGAATCAGACCAACTGAATTTTTCTACAAAAATGATATCGCTACCCAGCTTATCAAAGCTGCTGCGCACATTGTCCTCCAGAGAGTCTACTCCTGAAAATACACTGATAATACAAAATATACCGATCGTAATGCCTAGTAGAGATAAGAAGGAGCGCAGCTTGTTGCCTCCGAGTTGGCCTAAAGCCAATCTAGCACTCTCTCCAATGATTTTTAAGAATATAGGCATCTGGTTTGTTCTTGGTCTAAATATACGCTTAATAGCCAATGACTCAATAATAATATAGATAAACACTGCTATTCTACTGACTATCGACTCCATTATAAAGATATCCATTCTGGTATTCATAGCCTCAGCCACAGATAGACCGCCTACGGAGCTACGGACAAGCGATGTGCAATAGTGGGCGACCTTAGGAGCCCAGCCCCTGCGCTGGCATGGTGGTCTAGCCTAGGGCCGAGTGAATAACGAGCTATGGAACGTAGCGACCCACGCATTTTCGCGTGGGATGGCCCATAAAGAAAAATATCACTAAACAGCAACAAATTTGACTAATATCCTTACTCAGGTTGGCATGTAGTCTCATAATAGTTATCTTTGCGCTCACTTTAAAATAAGGTACCAACAGATGAGGACAAAATTATCACAATTCCAATTTGAACTTCCTGAAGAGTTGATTGCTCAATATCCAGTTGATATTAGAGATGAAAGTAGACTGATGGTGGTGCATAGAGAATCTGGACGCATAGAACATAAGGTTTTTAAAGACGTCATAGAGTACTTCAATGATGAAGATATTATCATCAGAAATAACACCAAAGTCTTTCCTGCTCGACTATATGGCCGTAAAGAAAAGACGGGTGCTAGTATAGAAGTATTTCTACTCAGAGAACTCAATGTGGAGGCTAGATTATGGGATGTACTCGTTGATCCTGCCAGAAAAATTCGGGTAGGTAACAAGCTTTACTTTAGTGACGACGAGGATAATGATATCCTAGTTGCAGAGGTTGTTGACAATACTACCTCACGTGGACGTACGATCCGCTTCTTATATGAGGGTACGGATGCCGAGTTTAAAGCAGACGTTGCAAGACTTGGAAATACTCCTCTGCCTAAATATATTGACCGCGAAATCGAACCTATCGATGTAGAGCGATACCAGACATTGTATGCCAAAGAGTTGGGCGCTGTAGCCGCTCCTACTGCTGGACTTCACTTTAGCAAGCAACTGCTGAAGCGTCTAGAGATCAAAGGAATTGACTTTGCGGAGGTGACTTTGCACGTAGGATTAGGAACATTCAGAAATATAGAAGTAGAGGATTTATCTAAGCACAAGATGGATGCCGAGTACTTCAAGATCCCAGAAGATTCTGTAAAGATCATCAACAAGGGGATAAAGGAACGTAGAAGAATCTGCTCCGTAGGAACGACCTCTATGCGTAGTATCGAGTCTGCTATATCTGCTGAGTCATTGATAAAAAAGGCAGAAGGATGGACCAATAAATTTATTTATCCTCCATTTGAATTTACCATTGCCAACTCTATGATTACCAACTTTCACTTACCTAAGTCTAGCTTAGTGATCATGGTTTGTGCATTCGGTGGACACGAGCTGATGATGGACGCCTATCAAGAGGCCATCAAAGAGAAATATAGATTTTACAGCTATGGTGATGCCATGCTTATCATCTAATAGCCAAACATATATTGTGAAAAAAATTAAAGACCTACACTGTTCAAAAGTGTGGGTCTTTTTTTTGAATTTGCAGGGGCCATCACGACCCAAAGGGCGTGACCGTGTCGTCCGTTCCTACTCCTTCCTACGGTCGGAGTACCACTACCACCACTTGTCTCTACGCGCTCCGCTTTGTCGAGCTCCAGCTTTCGCCTACGCGATGCCTTAAGAGCATAACAGAGGTATACTGACGATAATCTAGTCAATATGTCAACAAAGAACACTTTAAGATTATCTTAAGATCGGGCAGCATAATAATTAATGGCTTATATTTGTTTTGCTTATGCTAAAAGCCTTACGATTGAGATTTCAAAAAATTATTTTAAGAAGGGTGTTGCCCTTACTCTTTATGAGCTTTCTGGCTCATAATCTTAGTGCCATTGAGGTATATCTGGACATAGAGTTTTATGGACAGGAGATTAGCCTCAGCTATGATGATGAGCTGTCCATAGTATCTGGCGTTAAGTTTAGTGAGGAAGAGTTTACACAGTTTCTAAAAGAAAAAGAAAACAAGTCTTTTCAAAGTCTACTTACGCAACTAGCTGCTTACAAGAAGAAAATGAATCTCAATGATTGGATGTATTTTGAATTGATGCACCAGAGTATTCAAAAAATTCTCAGCAATGGCAATGACTACGAGAAAACACTCTTTTCCTATTTTTTACTGGCTAAGAGTGGTTATGATAGTAAGATCACTTTTCTAAATCACAAGATGTGGGTCAATGTATACACACAAGATAAGCTGTACGAGATCTCTACCATACTATTAGGCAATAAGAATTTTGTGAATTTAACTGCCGCCATTGATAAGAAAGATGAGCTTGCTAATCAGATATACTTATTGGAATATAACATACCAGGGGCCAACAAGCCTTTCAGCTTTGAAATGAATGCCCTACCCTATCTAGTCGCAAAACCCAAAGATGTGAACATCAATTTTGACTTCAAGGGTAAAGCCATCGACTTACATGTGAAGATCGATCTCAATCTGATAGAAGTCATTCAGAATTACCCCATATTTGATGAGGTATCCTACTTGGAAACTCCGCTATCTCCAACAGCCATCAAGTCGCTTAGGCCTCAACTGCTGAAGTATATGGATGGGATGAATGAAGAGACACAGTTGGAGTTTTTAGTATCCATCACGAGAATGGCGTTCAACTACAAGGAAGATCATGAAGCGTTTGGGCGCAATAAACCAATGATTGCTGAAGAATTGTTTTTTTACCAATATTCTGATTGTGAAGACCGATGTGCCCTTTTTTACAATTTGAATAAGATAACTTTGGATTTACCATTGTTGGTAATTGCCCTTCCAGATCATCTTTCTATAGCCGTTGCCATGAAAAATCAGCCTAGTCATGTTAAGAATGTCATAAAGTATGGGCAGCGAGATTATTACTTTTGCGACCCTACAGGCCCATTTAATGCTCACCATATCGGCTCATTACCAAAGGAATACCAAAATAGTACCTACGAAATACTGAGTACTTACAAGTAAATCACTTCATAAGCCACTGTTTTTCAATTGATTAAAAGCTATTATATGTACTTATTGTGGCTTAATTGTTGGTTTGATAATAAATGAATTAGGTATTGGTAGTAAAGATCTAGTTTGTTACATTTGCCCGAAATTTAGGGTAAAATAAATTGGGTGGATTGCGAACTTATTCTATATTGAAAGAGTTATCCATTCAAATAACTTAATAAATTAAAGTATGTATTGGACTTTAGACTTGGCGCATAATCTTGAAGATGCTCCATGGCCAGCAACTCGGGATGAGTTGATAGATTACGCCATCAGATCAGGTGCTCCATTGGAGGTGATCGAAAATTTACAAATGATAGAGGACGAAGGTGAAGTCTATGATAGCATGGTGGAGATATGGCCAGACTATCCTCGAAAAGACGACTTCCTCTTCAATGAAGATGAATATTAGAGATTCAAATCTAAGAATCATAGATCAAAAGCAGCAAATGGAGGACATTTGCTGCTTTTTTTTTGCCGCTATTCTAGTAGATATGCTTAAGAATCAACCAAAACAGCTGTATAAAACTGTAAAAATAGTTGCCTTACTAACTATTTCATTTGCAAGCCTATCTAGCTAAAAGCTGGGAAACCACTGGATTCATTGGCAAACCAAAGTCGGAACCTACTTTGTGACACAATTTTAAGTCCTACTTTTTATATATCTATATATTTTAATATATTTGGTCTTGGTCTATGACAATCATAAATAGACTATATTGCCCAATCACAACTTATTCAAATACACACAAAACGTAATGAAATAGCAATATTTCATCAAAAAGTGTATTTGAAGATCCACACAGAAATAATATTTATCATTCACAAACTTAGTACCTATTTTATATTATTACCGTAATATCTATAGTACTAGAATGTGACATCCGTTTATTAAAGAATTAGAAGTTCGTGCTTTGATATTTTTTAGTAAAAACAATACTTACTCGTAATGAAGAACTTGATTGAAATATCAAAGATCGTAACAAAAAAGAAAGTTAGAAAAATAGAGATATTTGATGACCATTCTTTGAAAAACAAGAACAGTAAGTTCAATGACTTTTATGAGTCACTGATGCTGAACAAGTTTAAGAACGATAGAGATGCGGCCTCTGCCCTTTATGGCTGTAGCCCTACTGATGATAAATATAGGCAACTTAAATCTAGATTTCGTAAGCGTCTTCTCAATACACTATTCTTTCTAGACATCAACCTACCCTCTACTTCAAATTATGAACGAGCCTATTACTCTTGTAACAAGGAATGGACATTGGTGAAAATTTTATTATCCAACGGAGCGAGCTCTACAGCATACTCCTTGGCCAAGCACATCTTGACTACTGCACTAAAATTTAAATTTGCAGATGTGATCGTCAACTGTGCAAGAATATTAAGAGAGGGCTCTGCTGATATTGGAGACGAAAAGAGGTATGAAATATATGATGCGCACGTAAAGCAATTTGCAAATATTTTAGAAGCAGAAATACGCTCTGAGGAACTGTATCAGAGGGTGATCATGAACTACCTCAAACCACAAAGCAAAAATCAGAATCTAGAGGAAAAAATTGACACCTACTGCGATGCTTTGGTAGGACTATCAGAGGTATACGACTCACCGGTCATTGTCTACAATATGTTTTTGGTTTGGACATACCGCTACCAAATGCTGAGTGACTTCAACTCCATGCTCGAAGTATGTAACAAAGCAGAAACTTATATAGAACAAAATCCTACCTACTACAGAGGAGACAAGTTGGCGATATTCCAGCTTAAAAAAATGTCTGCTTATCTTCATTTGCATGATTGGAAAAATGGAAAAGTAAATGCTGAGAAATGTCTACAATCTTTTCCTAAGGGATCGGATACTTGGTTTCAGTTTATGGAATACTACCTACTCCTTGCCTTTCACACGGAGAATAACATAAATGCCATTGCTATTTATAACGATGCTGTTGGTAACTCTAAGTTTAAAAAGCAAAGCTTAGAAGTAAAAGAGAAGTGGAAAATTTATGACATCTACTTAAACTACATTATTGAAAGCCAAGGAAAAGATAATCCAGTATTGGAAACACAGAGAAGAAAGATGTTTAGGCTTTCGCGTTTCTTATCTGACCCAATTCTATATCCAAAAGACCACAGAATCTTTACAGTGCTCATGGTAGTCGCTCAAGTACTCTTTTTTATAGAAAAGAAAAGCTTTACTTCAGCAGAAGAAAGGATCGACAGACTAAAAAATTATGCAAATCGTCAACTCAAGAAAGAGGAGTACTACAGAGTGATACAATTCATCAGACTACTCCAACAATTGAGTAAGGCCGACTTTCAAGTATCCAGATTGTCTAATACTCAAAAGTATCATGACAAACTCACTGAAAGAAAATTCTTGTACAGAGGTCTCATCTCTGAGCTAGAAGTAATCCCTTTTGAGAAGCTTTGGGAACTGATTCTGAGCAGATTGAAGTAAAAATCAGCACTTCTGTGCTTATTGACTTATATTCTTTGGCTAGTCTCCTATTCATTGCTCAGAATTTATTAATTTTGGGTCTACGAATTATT
>CALJVI010000005.1 GCA_937974575.1 uncultured Saprospiraceae bacterium
AACATCTTCATTTTTAATTAAATTTTCTTTTATAAAACCAAAGGTTGTCATTTAATGTAAACCCTAAATTAGCTCTAATGTAGGTTTCATTCAACGAGCCATCGGTACCAAATTTGCCGCCAGTAACAGCAAGATTGAACCAGGACCTTTGTCCCCTCGGGAGGATAACGGGGAGTGTCATACCTATTGTTACCCCTGTATCCGTTAATTGTTCGTTAAATTCATCAAACCTAGCGTCCTTACGGAAGTGAAAGCCTGCTCTATAGCGTACTTTATTCCAAAACCTGTTATACGAATCATGGTCAGGGATGAATTCACCGCCTAATCCAATTCTATAAGTATCCATCAAATTCTTTGATTGATTATTTTCTGTGTACTTACTCCATTTTGACGCAGAATAATCTATTCCGACACGAAATTTATTAACTTTTTCATACATTATCCCAATTCCGATTTCGCCTGGCAAAGTTATAGACCCCATCACATTATTGTTATTTCTAATAGTATCTACAGGAAATGGATCTCTTGGAGTAGTTGATAGTCTTCTATAAAATTCTCTTGAAGTGGTATTTATATTAGCATTACTAGATATGTATGCTCCTAAAGTGATATTTTTAGTCGCTTTTTCTTCAACCATTCCAAATTCATGCTTGTAAATAGCACCAAACTTCCAGATGAATCCACTCATACTTTTTTCATCCACTAGACTAGTAAAATAGGAGTTTTCTAAACTATCCAAAGCGGCGCCTCTTTCATTGACTATATTGCCAAAAAAGTAGCCTATATCCAAGCCTACGGATAAGTTTTTATACTCAAAAGCATTTGTCCATCCAATTTTATAAGTACCTCCTTTACCTGTAAATACGGTAAGTAGTGTATCAGGGCCAGGAACCTCAGTTCTAGACTCTATATTATACCCTACATCTGAGTAAGGAGTCAATGCAAAGTTCATTCTCCAATCTACCAAAGGAGGTCTTCTATCTAATTCAATATTCACTGGATTCTTCATTGGAAAACCTACAGATATATATGAAAAGTTGCCTGCGTTAGTTTTTAAATCAAAATCATTGGTTTCAAGATTAGCGCGTCTTGCAAACGCACCCACTTCAAAAGAAGTAGCTTTTAAGAAACCTATGGAAGCTGGATTTACTAGATTGACATGATACGGATCCGTAAATGCCGCTCCTAAACCTCCCATTCCGAGAGAAGTAGCATAATTCTGCAATGCAGGATCTCCGATTCCTAGTCTTGAGTAAGGTGAGTTCCTTTTAGGAGTATCATTATCCAAAGATACTGTTTGAGTAATTGCACTTTGAGTAATTGCCAAGATTAGGACAAGGACTAATAGGGCGTATTTATTGTTCATTAATTTTGACTTCATGTATATAGATTTCAGTTCAGTTCAATACCTCATTAAATTAGGAGGTATCTCCTTGTCAACGATGGTTATAATTTAAGATTTTGTTGAGCCCTATGAGTACCAAATTTGGACTTACAAATATCCTTCTTTTCATGCGATTAGCAAAGAAATTAGCATCTCCACCAGTAAATATTATTTTTATCCGACCATATTTGGCGACATAGGCACTTATCATACCTTTTATCTCCGATAGTGCCCCTTGTTGTGCTCCTGTCAATAGCGCCTCTTGGGTATTTCTACCTATCAGATCACTATGCACAAAGGGCTTTACGAGTGGCAATTTGGCTGTAAAGTGATGCATAGCATCCAGCCTCATCATCATCCCTGGGCTTATATTACCTCCTCTATATGCCCCTTTGGGACTGATATAGTCGTATTTGATACAAGTACCTGCATCTATTACTAGACAAGAACTTTTAGGATATAATGCAGTAGCTCCAATTACAGCTGCCAATCGATCTCTACCCAAAGTTTCGGGCGTTTTATACATATTCTTGATCGGTACCGGCGTAGTATGATCTAATAATAAAAAGCGCTGAGGATCTTTTTCAAGTTTCTTCAGCACTCTTTTGTCCAGTAAGGTGACCGTACTTATGATGATTCGTTGTATCGCAGTATATTCTTTCTGTATTTTTTCCAATTCCTTGACAGTGCACTTCTTCCATGTACCACTAGTTCTTAGCTTTTCATCCTCAAACACAGCATACTTACATCGTGTATTCCCGATATCAATACATAGATTCATCCTAGTCTTTTTATCAAGATGAGTATTAGTGCTTAAAGTGGCGTGTTCCCGTCATGACCATTGGTACAGCATGTTCGTTACAGTATGCAATACTTAGTTTATCATTGATCGAACCACCAGGCTGTAAAACAGCTTTAATACCTGCATTGTGAGCTATCTCTACACAATCGGGGAATGGAAAAAATGCATCAGAAGCCATAACTGCTCCATCTAGATCAAAGCCAAATTGCTTTGCCTTGGCAATCGCCTGTATACATGCATCCACTCTAGAGGTCTGACCACAACCCATACCTATCATTTGCTTGTTCTTAACCAAAGCTATGGTATTAGATTTGAGGTGCTTTGCACAGATGCTTGCAAACTCTAGATCAGCCATTTGAGCTTCACTTGGACTTGCATCAGTAGCAGTTTCAAATTGTTCGCTCTTATCAGATTTTAGATCACGATCTTGGTAAAGCACTCCATTCAGCAAGTTTTTATGCATAGCAGATCCTAGATCCCAGTGTTTAATGGTCATCAGGATGCGTTTCTTTTTCGCACTCAGGAGGTCTTTAGCTGCATCTTCAAATCCAGGGGCAATCAATACTTCGTAAAAAAGTTTATTGATCTCTTCAGCTGTAGCTAAATCTATTGGACGATTTGCAATCAGTATCCCGCCAAAAGCAGAGACATTGTCACAAGCTAAGGCCGCATGCCAAGCATCGTTTATGGTACTTCTTGTAGATAAGCCACAAGCATTCGTATGCTTCAATATAGCAAACGTCGGATCTGCATCCGCAAACTCAGCCATAAGGCTTACCGCAGCGTCTACATCTACCAGATTGTTGTAGGATAAGGCTTTGCCACCATGTATCTCAAACATTTGATTCAGATCTCCATAGAAGATTCCTTTTTGATGAGGGTTTTCTCCATATCGCAATGCTTGAGCAGGCTTCTTACTTAGTTTGAATGCACTTGGTTCATCATCTTTATCAAAGTAATTGAATATAGCCACATCATAATGAGAGGATACTTCAAATGCCTTTTTTGCAAAGTATTTTCGATCAGTTTTATCTGTGAATCCATTCTTTTCTTTGAGAACTTCCAGTAGGGCAGTGTACTCATTTTGAGATGGCACTACGACTACATCCTGGTAGTTCTTTGCAGCAGCTCTGATGAGCGAAATACCCCCAATATCTATTTTCTCTATTATGGTAGCTTCATCATCTGTACTCGCTACTGTTTCTTCAAACGGATAGAGATCGACTATGACCAAATCCAATTCTGGAATATCATATTCAGCTAGCTGGGCTAGGTGGGACTCTTCACGTCGCGCAAGCAGGCCTCCAAATATCTTTGGATGCAAGGTCTTTACTCTTCCATCTAGGATCGATGGGTAAGAAGTGAGCGTTTCTACAGCTTGGACTTCTAGCCCCTGCTCTTCTATAAACTTCTGAGTACCACCAGTAGAGTAGATGACTACATCTTGTTTTTTGAGTTCTTGTAGGATCTCTTCCAAACCTGTTTTATGATAAACAGATATAAGCGCGGATTTAACTTTTTTCAATGACATACCATTGATTTAATAGTGAAGGAAAAATATTGCGCAAAGGTAGCGATATTCAATGGAGTAAGAAAATCATATCTCAATCCTGATTTTACGAGTTTATTGGCCATTATCAGGCAATAGCATTCCTTATCTTTATTTACCTGATAGATAAGTTTAAGTATTTAACCTCTCTAATTTTGTGTTTGTCCTCTTAGATTCTAAGGGGACTTTTTTTGTTTTATTATTTGGGCATGCCCCAGAATCTCCGCAAGAGCTACGATCTGGGTCGAGCTATGCAGGGGTTCGCTGTCGCTCCCGTCCCCCAGTTCCATACTTCCACTGGGTGACTGTCCCCTCACGGGGACACCCTTACTATCTCTCATGCAAAAAAAATGACCACTGATTTTGACTTGTAACTTTATCTATGGGATGTATCATCCAACTAAGATCACACGATTTGGAAATTTCCAAATTGAATTTTGTGCACTTGCT
>CALJVI010000006.1 GCA_937974575.1 uncultured Saprospiraceae bacterium
GATTCTGATGCAGAGAACCTTCTGCAATTAAGACAAGAGACAGAGCGTAATCTTGAGCTGTGGAATAATGGTATTAAGGCAAAAGTAAAACACCAAAGTGGAATGCACTTTTCAGTCGGCCTGCAATATGCAAGGTTAGCAGAACAGCTCAATTATGATGCTGATCATGTGGTCGAAGATTCTATTGCTAATCAAATCATCGGCTATTCTAATAGTTTGTTAGGAGACAGAAATCCCATCTATGGATATGCTCCAAACAACACTGAATATGATGTAGTCTATGACTTTTATAATTATTACCACTTTCTAGAAATCCCAGTATCCATTGGGTATCAAAAACAATTTAAAGATTGGAGCTTCGGGCTGAGAACCACATATGTTCAAAATATTTCTCTTGCTACGAAAGGAAGAATTTTAGATAGTCCTTTCAGTGCGATTGATTTAAAAAATAATACCGCCAGTCCTTTTAAAAATAAACTAGCAGGTTCTTTTGAAGGTGGTCTTACTGCTGGATACAGAATTAGCCCACACTTGGAGCTTGGTTTTGAAGCATACCTGAGACATATGCCCAACTCCATAAGCAAGGATGCGTATAGCATAAATCAGCAATATTCTTGGACAGGATTAAATGCTTCTATCCAATATATTTTTTAGCAGACATCAAGAGGAAGACAACAAATGCGTAACTATTTCATAGCTCTATTTTTTATTTTAATCGGACAAGCAGCCTTGCTTGCGCAGCCTTGCCCCAACAATGTTGTGCTTCTGAATTCTCAAGAATCTGTAGATGAGTTTTCTAACAACTATCCTAATTGTACTGCGCTTCCATTTAGTTTACTTATCGTAGAGGACGTCAATAACAGCCCTATCACCGATCTGTCTAATCTAAGCAATCTGTTTCAAGTAAATGGAGAGCTCAGAATTGAAAACTGCACTCAACTACAATCCCTTAATGGTTTGGAGCAATTGGACTTTTCTAGTTTAGATCTAATAAGCATTCGAAACAATCCTTTGCTTGGAGACTGTGCGCTTTCTTCCGTATGTAATTCTAATTTTGCAAATGCAGAGATAATTATTGAAAATAATGATGCAGGCTGCAATTCTATTCCTGAGGTCCAATCCACTTGTACTGATCCAGATTGCCCGGATCAAATAGAGGGCTATCGTTTGCTCGGAGAATATGAGGAGCATACGTATTATGTTTCTGAATCTAGACTCACCTGGCTAAATGCACAAACTGCAGCAAGCAACCTTGCTAATGGTAACGCATATCTAGCCTCCATAGAATCCGTTGAAGAGAATCAATTTATCCATTCGCAACTAAATTTGCCTAATGAAGATGTTTTTATTGGATTTAGTGATCATGGAGTAGAGGGAGAATTAATTTGGGACAATAATAATCCTGTCGTCTATACCAATAAGGATTCCTTACAATTTGAAAACAACCAGGACTTGGACTATGGACTGATGGACGGTGCAGATGGAGACTGGCTTATGACAAATTTACTGTCTACTAGATTTTATATCGTTGAGTTGAATTGTGGTGCTCTTGCTCCTGATCTAAGCTTATCGAATTTGACTTTCGACATAGATACAACAGGTACTAGACAAGTAATGCCGTATACGGTCAATGTCAGAAATATAGGTACTCAAACTGCGATGCTTGATAGTATTATTATAAATACTTATTTCTCTAGGGATACCATTCTTGATTTGTCTGTAGATTCCTTGGGCGGAGAAATCACAACGGGAAATAACAATCCAGGTGAAAATGCAGAAACTCCGGCAACACTTACTGTACCCAATAATATCGGAGGGCTGTATTATTTGATTTCTCATATTGATTACAATAATCGAGTAGAAGAACGATACGAAGACAACAATATCGTGGTGAGCACCAAACAAATAGAAGTAATAGATTTAACTAATTACTGTTACGGTGGGACTAATCCAATATTATGGACACAAACCCAGGTAGATACTTTGCTTCGGCAATTTCCAGAATGCACTATAGTCAATGGAACAATAAGCTTACAAGCAATGGATCTAGCTGGAGTACCTAGCACTGACCCTATCACCTCTTTAGATTCTCTTGCACAGCTTGCTTGGGTAGAAGGTCGACTAATCATCGAAGATCTTGTTGCACTAGAAAATTTAGAAGGGCTGAATAATTTACAAAAAGTAAGTGGAGGCATCAGCATCAGTAATGCTGGAATCCAAAATGTTGACGAGCTGTCTTCTTTAGATACCCTTGGAGGTTTATCTATCTTGGATAATGAGTTCCTAGAAAACTTAGATGGCTTCAATAATCTAGAATTCATTTACGGTGAGCATATCATTCATGGGAATTCGAGTCTTGAATCTCTTTATGATTTGGAGTTAAGTCTTCTAGGCTTAGACACTTTTGATGTAACCTACAATCAGAACCTATCCCTTTGCAATTCTGACTTTATATGCTCCAACCTAGATCCAGATCTTGCTTATTTCTTTTTAGAAAATGGAGATGGATGTAAGAACAATCAAGAAGTAGAAGACAACTGTGGAATCCTCTACCCTGTCAGCTTTGAAATTTATTTAGACCTCAATCAAAATGGAAGTCGAGATCCTAATGAGCCGAACTATCCAGATGGTTATCTTGAAATAGTAGATGAACAAGTGAGATATTATATGGGAGATAATCAAAACATTCGTACTGTTGGATTAACAAGAGGAAATTATGAATTTACTTTTGACCAAAATAATTTCAGTAATTGGGAGGTAAGCACCAGCAATACAAACTTTAATCTTTGTGCAGGGTGCTCAGCTATACCAAGCGATAATGCATCTATTAGTATTGGACTGTTTCCTTATTCCAGTACAAGCTCTCTACCTTCATCGGAAGATGTTGTTACTTATATCAGTAGTCCTAAGGCAAGATGTTTTGAGACTATTGACTTGGTACTGAATGCTAAAAATACAGGTACAAATTCTCAATCTGGCAAGCTCTTCTTAGAATTAGATCCAAGTGTGGAAATAATTTCATTTACAGATACGCCTGATGAAGTGCTGGGCAATGGCGTATTCGCTTATGACTATAGTCAACTTTTTGCTGGACAAACAACTTCTAAGCGAATCAAAATTAAAATTCCTAGTCCGGAAGACTATCCTCCAGGGACGCTCTTAAACTTTAAAAGCTACCAACTTGATTTTGAAGGGGCTCGGGTTTCTGAATACAACTACAGTACGGAGCTGAAATGCTCGTACGATCCAAACGACAAAGCAGTACATCCTCAAAGAGAAAACAATATCAATCTGATTGATGAGTACTTGACCTATACCATTAGATTTCAGAATACGGGTAACGATACGGCATTTCAAGTAATCATAAGAGATACCCTAGATGAAGATATTGATTTGAGTTCTTTCCAACTCTTAGGAAGTGTATTTGATCTGTCGCCAGAAGTTGAAATTAGAGAAGGTCGTTACCTGAAATTTCAGTACGACAATATCAATCTGCCAGACAGCTTAACAGATTTTATAGGCAGTCAAGGCGCTGTCAGATACCTAGTCAGAGCAAATGAAGACATTGAAGAAGGAACTTTCATAGATAATACTGCTCATATATTTTTCGACTTCAACCCCGCAGTGATTACCAATACTGTGACCAGTCTCATGCTCAATGAATTGCCTGCATGTGAGATAAACAACATATTCATTAATCAGCAAACGCAGTTGGAGACCTTCAAAATACAGTACAGAGATTGTGAAAAAATTAAAGGCAATATTTTTATCGAAGGCATAGATATTCAAAATCTAAATGGCTTGAGTAATATCACTCATATAGAAGGAGATATCATCATCAGAAATACCCGTTTATCTACCCTAGAAGGTTTAAATAATCTAAAGACCGTCAGTGGTGATTTTGAGTTGAATAATAATGCTGACATAGTAGACTTTTCTGGTATAGAAGAACTCACCAAAATTGGTGGCAATCTTTCTCTTATTGATCTTGGCTCTTTAAAGGATTGTCACGGTTTAAAAACGCTGCAAGAAATAAGTGGCGATTTTTATGTCCAAAACAACAATGCACTTCTAGACTTTAGAGGCACTGACAATTTACTTATTATCGGTGCGGATTTTATCTGCGACTCCAATGATAAGCTAAATACATTTAATGGACTAAACAACCTGCTTAGTATCGATGGCGACTTGAATATTACAAACAATGCTCTACTTGATGCACTAACAGGCTTAAATGATATTTTCATCATTAACGGGGATGTAGAAATCAGTAACAATCCAGAACTTAGCGTCCTATTTGGATTAGCTGATCTTGAAAATATTGGGGGAGATTTCAAAATTTCCAATAATGCTTCTCTTGGAAGCCTTTCTGGTTTAAACAGTATAAATACTATAACAAAAGATTTTAGGATCCAAAATAATCCGATGATTACCAATTTTGATGGATTGGAGTCACTGGTTAATATCATTGGTAGTTTTGTGGTTCGCAGAAATAACAGTTTAGAAAATTTCAGCGGCTTAGATGAGCTAAAGCTAATCGGTGAAAATTTTGATCTAGATGCCAATCCCAATTTAAAAAGCCTTGAGGGTTTACCTAAACTAAATAAGATCGTTGGGATGATGAATATCATCAATAATATGCAGCTCAAAAATCTAAAAGGTTTAGAGTCTTTGAGTGTTATTGAAGAGGGACTGCAATTGTTGAATTGCGGCCTTGTTACACTCACTGGCCTGGAAGGTCTAGTAGGTCTCGGTAGTTTGATTGTCTCCACGGAGGAGAACCTTGCTAACTTCTCGGGGCTGGAGCAACTGGCCTACATTTCTAATGACTTTATTATTCGTGCAAACAAAAGTCTGACCAGCACGAATGGACTCAATAGTCTACGAGGTATAGGTGGTGACATGATCATTGAATTTACAGAGATCAACAGCATGGCTGGACTAGACAGTATAAAGGATATCCTTGGCAACTTTACGATTAGAAACAACAAAAACCTAGACAACATTGCTTCCTTAGCTACACTCACCACCCTGGGTGGAGATCTATTCATAGAGGGGACCAAGTTGACGCACCTCAATGGTCTTAAAAATATAAAAGACATAGAAGGATACGTCACTATCCGAGAAAATCCAGAATTAGAAATCTGTAGTGTTATTGGAGTTTGTGAATACTTGATAGATGGCAATGATGCAACTGTTGAGAATAATGCATCAGGCTGCAATACAAGTCTAGAGATCCAAGACATGTGCTTATTGGCCAATGATGATGACAATGATGGATTTACGGCTGCTGAAGATTGCGATGATAACAACAGTAGTATTTACCCTGGTGCAACCGAAATTGCCAATAACGGTATTGATGAAGATTGTGATGGTGAAGATCTCATTGAATCTAGCACCCACCAGTTAGGCAAACTCAGCTTGAATGTATATCCTAATCCAGTTGATCAATTTCTCTTTGTAGAGGGTGTATCTGGAGATAGACTGGAATACGAATTAATCCATCTTTCTGGCAAAATTTCAAAGAAGGGAGTGCTTACGAGCCAAATGGAAAGGATACAAGTATCAGACTTGGATAAAGGCATATATATGCTAAAAATATACAATGCAGCAGGCAATCAATATATCCTTGATCGCTTTTGTAAGCTGTAAAGCGTAATGGTAGGTTACTGTGTAACTAGGTATCGGATGAGAATCGTACTTTCGCGAGCGCTTTTCTCATCCTTTACCTGTGTTTAATTGGGTATAATAAATTTAACTTGAAAATTTTCTTAAAAGTTTTATTCCATAATAATTATTTCATTCACTATAACAGAATCTGTCTTGAAAAAGACATCTTACTTCTTTCTTGATCACCCAATTTTGGCGAAAGTAGAAGCAAAAATCCTTTTCTCCTTCATTTAGTTCTTATTTACGACAAAACCGATAAGGTACTCTCCTTTTCAAAACTGATTGAGCCCTTTATTTGTTAATTTTGGGTTCAAATAAAAGCTATGCTGCGTAATATTATTCTCTTTTTATGTTTTACCTATTCTGTTATCCCTAGTGGATACAGTCAAGATAGAACCAGCTCCCCTGAAGAAATCATTAATGGAGTGACCCTTGCGATGCATAGCTTTGACTACGATCTGGATTACGGAGAAAAAGTAGATGAAATTGCTGCTCTAGGTGCGGAATGGATTCAAGTCAATGTGAAGTTTTATCAAGAGAATATCTACTCATCACGGATAGTTTCACTCGAAGGGTATGATGGGTACTGGAGGCAATTTGAAGAAATACTCGTCAGAGCCAAGCAAAACGATCTCAAGGTAAGTATCCTGCCTATCATACTGCTTTCCCAAGCACAAGGATCCAATTGGAGAGGCTTGATAGAACCCTATGATTTGGAGAAGTGGTTCAGATACTACAATAAACTAATTCAGAGAATAGCGCTCTTGGCTGAAAAACATGAGGTAGAAATGCTCACTGTAGGATCTGAGTTGGTCAATCTACAGCAATATGTGAGTCACTGGGAAAACCTTATCGAGAATGTCAGGGAAGTATTTTCTGGTAAATTGAACTATGCTGCCAACTGGGATGCATATGCTGAGCTTCAATTTTTGGACAAATTGGATTATTTGGGGATTTCTGGTTATTTCGATCTTACAGAAAGCACCTCTCCTAGTGCCTGGTCACTCCGTAGCAGCTGGAATACCATCAAAAAGCAAATATTAGCTTTTCAAAAGGAAAGGAATATACCCATTATCTTTACGGAATTAGGCTATACCTCTCAGGATGGCACCAATATGCACCCTTGGAATTATTATGCCTCAGATGTAGTGGATCTAGAGGAACAAAAGGCTTGCTATAAGGCATTTATAGACGTCTGGGGCTCTGAAAAGAACTTTCATGGGGTTATGTTCTATGACTGGTATGCCGAAGGCGGCCCAACAGATACAGGTTATACCATAAGAAATAAGCCTGCAGAAAAAATTGTTAAGGATTGGTTTGAACAAATTCGGAAATAAGACCTTATTTATGCGTAATCTGCTTAAATATGGATAAGAATATCCTATTTTTGTGGTTCAATCGAGAAATAAATTCGAATAACTTAAATTAATTCTGAAATGAAAAATGTATTATTTACAATCTGTTTAGCAGCGATCTGCTTCATGACTGCAGATGCACAAATCAAAACCCCTTCACCAAGTCAAATGTGTAAGGTAGAGCAAGCTCTAGGTCTTACTACTGTATCACTTGAATACTCTAGACCTAATGTAAAAGGTAGAGAATTATTTGTAGAAGTAGAAGCATGGGATAAAATGTGGAGAACTGGTGCAAATGGTTCTACTAAGATAACCTTTGGTGCTGATGCATCTATCGGTGGTCAAAAAGTGAAGAAAGGAAAGTATGCTATCTATTCTATTCCAAACAAAGAAAATTGGACAGTAATGTTGACTTCTGATTTAACTATGGGAGGTAATGTAGACAAGTACGATACTGCCAAAGAGGTAGCAAGGTTTACTACAAAGACTATGGATTCTCCATACTTCTTTGAAACTTTGACTTTTGATTTTTCTGACATCACAAATGATGGTGCTGATCTTAACTTGATGTGGGGTGACTACATGATCTCTATGCCTATCTCTTTAGGTACTGATGAACAAGTAATGGCTAAAATCGAAACTACTTTAGCTGGTGTATCTACTAGCGATTACTATACTGCTGGTAACTACTACTTTGAAAACGGAAAAGATTTGAACAAAGCTTTAGAGTATGTTCAAAAAGCAACTAGTGGTGATAAAGCTAAATTTTGGCAAGTATACAAGGAGGCACAGATTCTTGCTGCTCTTGGAAAATACAAGGATGCTTTGATGGCTTCTCAAAGATCTATGGACTTAGCAAAGGCTGCTGACTACAAGCCGTACATCAAAAGAAATGAAGATTTCATCAAGAAGTATGCTGCAAAAGGCAAGTAATTCACTGCCTAACTATGATAAAAAAAAGCCCATGCGCATTGCGCATGGGCTTTTTTTAT
>CALJVI010000007.1 GCA_937974575.1 uncultured Saprospiraceae bacterium
ATGAGAATTATTTTTATTCTGTTGGGGGTTATTACGATGTGTAGTGCCTTTGGACAAGATGTGCATTTATCCCACATCCATGCTTCACCCACTTATCTTAACCCAGCCATGAACGGTATGATTCATAATGGTATGGCAAGAGTTATTGTCAATTCCAAAAGTCAATGGAATACGGTCACCAATGGGTACAAGACTGGTGTTGCTTCGGCTGACATGAAAATATATGGCAATAAAGGAAATGTCGTAGGTGTTGGACTAAATCTAATGGCTGATCAAGCTGGAGACTTGGATTTCACAACCGTCAAAACAGGAATGGCATTGTCCGTATTACGATCTTTAGATTATCGTGATCAAAATGTAATTTCCATCGGTGCAGAAGCCAATTTTTTCTCTACTCGTTTTGATGTATCCAAGATGGTAGGTTTTGAAGAGGAACCACTTATCCAGATAGGAATACCCAACACATCAAAATACTTTTCATATTCGATAGGAATGGGCTGGTTCCATAATCCTGACAAGGACAAGTCAGTCTATGTCGGAGCTGCATTGTCTCACTTCAATCAGCCTGATGTAACCTTTACAAAAGGCTTGGCACAAGAGGGCGTTTTAACTACTGATTTCGATGCATATAATTTATATACCAAGTTGGTCTTCCACGCTGGAGGTTCTTTCAAAATAAGTAGAAATTTTAAAGTGCTACCTAGTGCTATATTTAGTGATCAAGGTCCACATCAAGAGATACTATTTGGTGGATTTTTGAAGTACGCCAACAAAGCATCTGGGCCAAACCCGATAGCAGTATACGCAGGAGCATGGCTGAGAGGATACTTGGAGGGGGACGTGAAGGGATCCGATGCAGCTGTCATTACCTTGAGAGCAGATATTTATAAAACGTATTTTGCGCTTTCTTATGACTTCAATATCTCCTCATGGAAGAGAGCAAGTAGAGGAGCTGGTGGTGTAGAACTTTCCGTCATACATGTTCTCGACCTAGAAAAATACAGTAAGAAAATAGAAGATGTATACTGTCCTGGGCTATAACTAAGGCATATACTTAAGATAATAATAGATAGATTAAAAGCATATTACCAAAACTTAAAAATGGGTTCACTTTTCATAGTGAGCTCATTTTTTTTTGATATAGACCCATCTATTCTTCTTGCCTTTATCATTCACCTACCACACCATTTATCTACCAATGAGTAGGCAAGTGTATAGGGCACCTCTATAAACTGTCTCTTGAGTTGAAAGCAGAATAGAATGGATTTAGACGAGGCGTGAGAAAGCCCGCCAGGATGACACGGTCGGACAGGAAGTTTAGCCAAGCGACTGACGAACAACGAAGTATAAATGACTGTTGCGTAGCAACTTTGATCTTGAAGATCAAAATAAGGAAGGAAACAAGGAAAGCTTGCATTGTCAAATAGGAACTATATAAAGATTATCTTTTTTGTTCAGCCAAGAATATAGTTAATAGAGGTGCTCTTTAGCTATATTTGTCTCAAAATAGAGACATATTTATGAGCGCAGATACTTTTGAAGTAATAGGAGGGAATAAACTAAAAGGAGACTTGACACCACAGGGTGCTAAGAATGAGGCATTGCAAATACTCTGCGCCACATTAATGGCAGAAGAGGATATTAGGGTAGAGAATGTACCCAATATTTTGGATATACGCCGACTCATTTCCTTGCTCAAAGGATTAGGTGTAAAGGTGACACCGCTCAATGACAATGACTTTATCTTCAATGCTGCCAATATTGATCTAGAATTTTTCAAATCAGAGGAGTATCAAAATGAAGCAAAGCATATCCGTGGGTCAGTAATGTTGATCGCTCCATTATTAGCGAGATTTGGTAGAGCCTATTTACCTAAGCCAGGTGGAGATAAGATCGGCCGTAGGCGACTAGATACTCACTTTATTGGACTTAAGAAGTTGGGAGGAGAGTTTCATTTCGATGAGGAAGAGAATACTTTCTCTATCCAATGTGAAAAACTCAAAGGCGCATATATATTATTAGAAGAAGCTTCTGTAACGGGGACGGCCAATATTGTAATGGCAGCTTGTCTCGCTGAAGGAACTACTCAAATATATAATGCAGCCTGTGAGCCATACTTACAACAACTCTGTAAGATGCTCAATCGAATGGGGGCAAAGATTGAAGGTATTGGATCCAATTTATTAACCATCGAAGGAGTCAGTTCTCTAGGTGGAACAAAGCATAGGGTCCTACCGGATATGATAGAAATTGGTAGTTTTATGGGGCTAGCAGCGATGACACAATCGGAAATTACCATCAAAGACTGTGCAGTAAAAGAATTGGGAAATATCCTTCCTACTTTTCGCAAGATGGGATTGAATATAGAAATCAAAGGAGACGATATATATATTCCTGCTCAGGATGAATACGAAATTCAGACTTTCATTGATGGGTCTATCTTGACCGTATATGATGCGCCTTGGCCAGGATTTACACCAGATTTGATGAGCATCCTATTGGTGATGGCTACACAGTCCAAAGGGTCTGTACTGATACATCAAAAGATGTTTGAGTCGAGATTATTTTTTGTGGATAAGTTGATTGATATGGGCGCGCAGATTATACTTTGCGATCCGCACCGAGCGACGGTCATCGGACTCAACCGTAAAACCCAATTGAGAGGTTTGCAAATGACTTCACCAGATATACGTGCTGGAGTTTCTCTACTTATTGCTGCGCTCTCTGCAAGAGGGAAGTCGGTCATCAAAAATATCCACCAAATTGATAGGGGCTATGAACAGATTGATGTGCGACTAAATGCTATTGGTGCAGATATCGTGAGACTATAAGTCATTCGTTTTACCAACGCAGGCACGGCAGGTCTTCTCTGTTTTGTGCTAGGCACTGAAGCCCGCTTACTCTAGTTTTGAACTTATCAACAGAGTTACCAACATCTAGTTAGTAAGCCACTGATTTCAGACTTCAAAATTTATATACAAAGGCGCCACTACATCAATTCGATGCAGTGGCGCGCAGTTTTCACAGCTTCATGTTTTCACCTGGAAATGATTTTTCAATCATTGTACGAGGTGATCCTATTGGGCCTATTTGGGTATTTGGTTTTTTGCAGTTTTTGTTTGTTGCAGTAGGGGGTACTCTTTCTTTACTTAAATCCGATACCTATTTGGATACCGATCCAAGATTGGTAACCCACTCCTTTTACTACGAATGGGTTGTAGTTGAACTGCCAAGTGAATCCATTTCTTAATGGCTGAAATCTGTATCCCAATGTGGCAAACCCACCTGCTATGCCAAATCCGTCTACTTCTACAGATTGATTATTGAATGATGGTCCAGAGCCACTTACGGCAGCATATACAGGTAGAACTCCTATTCCAGATACAAATCCATGACGCTTTTTACCTATGATGTGATTTATTTCTATCGGAAAAGTTACCAGTCCTATGCTCGCTTCATCTGCTCCATTATTTCCGTTAAGTGATAGGCCGCCAATACCTGCTCTAAATCCCAGGCCATCCATTCGGCCTTTTTTGAGACGCATATCAAAGTTGACGCCATGTAGTATGTGCGAACCTAATAGCTCCATTGTAATATTTTTGTGGTAGGTATAAAACTCAGGAATTTCTTTTCTCTTCTGAGCAAAAATGCTCGTAGCTATAAATAATAATGTCGCTGTGATTAAGAAGGAGTTTTTCATAATGAGAGATTTTGGTGTCAATAATAATTTCTTTTCAATGTGTAGTGTTTGTATGTTTCAATGATAGGGTGAATGATTCTTGCGTACAAATTTTTTATAAAGGTTTAGTATTTCCTTAAAGGAAAACGGATGTATTTCAGAAAATTTATATTTTTGTTAAGACCCTTTTTGGTATCTATAACATGTGTGCTAAAGACACTAAGCAGGTCGAAAATGAAGATCAGATTCTTTAGTGATTTTGCAGGACGTTTATGATACGCTTTCAATCGGCGTGGCGAATAGCCAAAGCCCTGCAAAGCGGAGCGCGCTAGAGATCAGAGATAGAAGTGGTACTGCGAATTTTTTCTTTCGCAGTAGGAACGGAAAGCTCGGTGCCGACGATAGTACGGCAGAGCCCCAAATAAAGATCCCGGTCTAAGTGTTACTTATATTTTGAAGACTAGGTATACATTTTGATTTTGAAATACCCTTTCTTAACTTACGGTGGATAGTGCAATGCTTTAAGACAAGCCAAAATGAAATGGTGTAAATAACCTAAAATATTAATACTAGAATATGATATCTTTTACAATAAATGGAGAGCCAAAGTCGGTGGATGTTGATGGGGACACGCCACTACTATGGGTGGTCAGAGATGAGCTAGATCTCAAGGGGACAAAGTTTGGCTGTGGTAAAGCAGCCTGCGGTGCATGTACCTTGCATATAGATGGTGCTGCGGTACGCTCCTGCTCCTATCCCGTAAAAATGGCGGAGGGTAAAGACATCATTACTATAGAGGGCTTGGGACAAGATGGAGCCCTTCATCCAGTACAGCAAGCTTGGAAGGAGCATGTAGTCCCTCAATGTGGGTATTGTCAGCCAGGATTCATGATGGCAACAGCAGCCATGCTAGACAAAATACCACAGCCAACAGACGAGGATATCGATAATAATATTCTCAATGTGTGTCGCTGTGCTACCTACTATAGAATGCGAAAAGCAATCCATAGAGCTGCAGAAATAAAATCTCAAACTAAAGTACAATAACAGACAAGATGACTAATAATCAAGACGATAAAAAGAAAGGGGTCAAGCGGAGAAAGTTTTTGAAGTACTCGGGTTTGGGCTTGGCGCTCATCATGGGCGGAAGTTGGTTGGGTAGAAACACCATCAGGAGAGCCATTTTTAAGAATAGTGAAACCACCATTGGACCATATCTTGGCGATACGTCTCCATTGCTCTGGTTGCAGATCTCATCCGAGAATCAGATATTCTTGCACAGTGCAAAAGTCGAAATGGGGCAGGGGACATTCACCGGTCTTGCTCAGTTGGTGGCAGAGGAACTGGAGGTAAGCATTGATAAAATAAAAGTAGTGCATGCTCAAACTAAGTCAGGCAATCTGGATGGTTTTGCGACGGGCGGATCTATGTCTATAGCCACTCTATGGAAACCACTACGTGAAACCGCTGCGATCATGCGTGAAATGATGCGTGCTAAAGCGGCAGAAAAATTGGGTGTAGATGTCAAAAGTTTGTCACTAGACAATGGTATATTTTCAAGTGCAGGCAAGGCTATGACTTTTGGAGAGATAGTCGATGGCGTTTCGGATTGGGATATTCCTGACGCACCTGCACTCAAGCCACCTTCTGAATTCAAAATTATAGGTAAAGGTATTCCGCGTATAGATCTGCACGATAAAGTAATCGGTGCGCCGATATTTGGTATGGATGCATCCTATCCGGATATGCTGTATGCATCGGTAGTGCGACCACGATTGATAGATGCGGTGATGTCAAACTTTGATGTTGCGGAAGCAGAAAGTATGCCGGGTGTAATAAAGGTGGTGCAGGAAAATGGGTTTGTAGGCGTAGTAGCCAAGTCACGTACAGAGGCCAACAATGCAAGAAAAAAAGTAAAGTTTGATTACACCCCAAATAGAAATTGGAACCTATCGGATATTGAAGAAACGATCAAAGTAGGCAATGGTACCAAAACCATAATTCAAAAACACGGAGATCCAGTCGACGATATCAGTGAGGAGGGAGAGGTGATTAGTATGGAATTTAGATCGCCCATTGGGGCACATGCACAGATGGAACCCAATGGTGCAGTCGCCCATTTTAAGGACGGAGCTGTAGAGATCAAGGTCTCTACGCAGGTACCCAAGATCACTAGAGATGAAGTCGCAAAAGCGCTCGGCATCAGTAAGGACAAAGTGAATATTATACCTACCTACCTTGGCGGTGGATTTGGTAGAAGGCTACATACCCCCAATGCCATACAGGCAGCGATCATGTCGCGAGCTGTGGGAAAACCAGTAAAGTCATTTTTGGATCGTAAGCAAGAGTTCCAAAACGATACCTTCCGACCGCCTTCGCATCATGTCATGAAGGCACGTATCACAGAGGCTGGAGAAATACTGGGTGTCGAGCACAATCTTGCAGGCGGCGATACTTTGTTCAATTATCCCCTGCTGCCCAGCATTGCCAATGCAGCTATGCGTGCCGATATTGGATCGATCCGGGGAGGCTCTATTATGTATGACGGCTTGCCCAATTATCGAGCTACTTACTATCATTCTGATTTACCTTTCGCTACTAGTTTTTGGCGCAGCTTAGGTTTGCTGGCCAATACTTTTGCCATCGAAAGTTTTATGGATGAGTTGGCGATCAAGACCAAGCAGAGTCCAGTCGAGATGCGCTTGAAGTATTTGACGCAAGACGATCCCCACAAAATACGTATCCGAAATGTAATCCAAGCGGCGGCCAAAAAATCGGGATACTCCGACGAGATAGTCAATGGACGCGCCATGGGTTTTGCCGCATCCATCGATACGGGATCTCCATGTGCACAGGTAGTAGAAGTGTCTATCGTGGACGATGAAATAAAAGTCCATAAGGTGACGGTCGCTTTTGACTGCGGGATCGCGGTCAATCCTGATCAAGTACGAGCACAAGTAGAGGGCTGTATCTGCATGGGGATAAGCGCCACCCTGTTTGAAAAAATGGAACTCAAAGACAATAAACTTTACCCGACCATATATGGCGCATACGAGATGGCTCTGATGCGCAATTCTCCAAAAGAGATAGATGTTGTATTGATCGAAGGTGCTGATTTTGCAGGCCCCGTCGGAGAGCCGCCACTAGGCCCCATAGGTGCTGCGATTGGCAATGCAGTGCGCAGACTTACAGGCAAGCGATTGACAGAGTTGCCTATGAACTTGGCTTAGCATAAAGTTGTTTTTTTCAAGTGCATATTCTGCAGCTAGACTTTGGAAGCTTGTGTGTGTATACTTTGGGCGTGCCCCATCTACAAGAAAGCGGCACCATGAAAAAAAATCATGGTGCCGCTTTCTTGTAGATGGGTCGAGCTGTCCAGGGGTCCGCGTTCGCTGCCGTCCTCCAGTTCCGTACCTCCACTGGACGACTGACTCAGAGCTCGCTGCACCAGGCCAGCGCATCTGAGTCACCCTTCCCATCTCTCACGCAAAAAAAAGAAAGGAATATCTCAACAAAAAAAAGCTTGGATACCAATGAAGGAACCAAGCTTTTCTATGCAGTTTATTATTGAAGGGGGAATTAAAAATTAACCAAGGCTAATATATTAATTTGATCTCTGCCTTGGCCACCAAAAAATTGGTTCATGTAGCCAAGTTCAAGTTTGATATTGTCCGATAGTTTGGAGCCAATAGCAAAATAAGAGCGATTCCGATCAAAGGGATCACTATTTAAGTTTATAAACAGCTCATTGTAACTTGATAAATACCATTTTAGTTTAGCTTCATTATTCAAGTTGAGCCAATAATTGATTCCTAAGAAATACCGAAATCGCATCTTAAAATCATCTTCAACAAATCGTTCTTCAAGCCTATATCTATGCTGCAGTGAAAAGCGATTAAATTTTTGTTTCGTTACAAATTGTTGATAAATACGATGCTCGTTTACAGATACTTTTTCATCCCTGTTGGGAATATAGTTTTGGCTATTAATATATCCATATCCCAGTAGGAGATTATTATTACCCTCAGAGAGGTTGTAACCAATACCTGTTCTGAGTAGGAGTTGTTCTTGATCACCTATGGCATTGTAGTTTCTATATTGGACTTCATGGTGCAAATTCCATTTATCATTTAGTTTTTTATTGCCAATATAGATAAGCCAATTTCCCAAGTCACTGGACTGTGCTGCGCAAAAAATGGGGAGCCATATCATTACTGACATGACTACCACTCCTTTGAATATATTATTTACCATCTTTATTTTTTAATGCTTTGATAATTTTGTAGAATATGAAATCACAAAGCTGCAAAAAAATTGATCAATAGTCGTATGTTTAACTTTATGATCATTTGCTATACGCAGTTTATTTGAGTTTTACATTTAATTACCGAACCATAGTTTATAAGTAAGTTACTTGTCCAGTATGTATATCATACATTCCTCCCACTATGTCAATTTCTCCTGCCTTCTTCATCTCAGCAAGTACTGGACTCTGGGCAAGAATGTTTTCGATGGACATGTGTACATTTTGTCTTGCTACTTGATTTACGAAATCGATATTTTTAGAATTTCGCAAAGAAGCATCACTTGGTACTTTTACACTGTCAACAGCAGGCGTTATTTTGGCCAGCATAGAGGTTAGGTTTCCTAATTCTGCATGATCGCAAGCACCTTTTACAGCACCACAGGCAGTGTGGCCTAATACTACAATTACTTTTGTTCCAGCTAGTTTGCAGGCAAATTCCATACTCCCTAATATGTCTGTATTAATAAAGTTACCAGCGATACGGATACTGAAAATATCACCAATTCCTTGATCAAATATTAATTCAGAAGATACCCTTGAATCAATACAGCTCAGCACTGTTGCAAATGGAAACTGACCTTTGCTCGTATCTTCTACTTGCTGTAGTAAATTTCTATCTACATGTGAACGTTTTCTAAATCTTTCATTGCCCTTTTTTAATAATTCAAGGGCAGTATTTGGTGTTATTTGAGCTTGTGTCTCTTTGGTCTGCGTAGCAGTATTTAATGTCATTAAATCCATAATATTTTGTTTTATTAGTTAAGCAATTTTTGGTCTTAGTTTAAAAAATTCAATAAAGCTTGGTGGGTTATTTACGATCCCACGTTCAGATACGAGTTTGATGTTTATGTTTCTATTTTTTGCTTTGAAAGCAAAGTCCTCAAGTATTTCAATAATATCATTATCCAAAAATCGTGTTTTACGGACGTCGAGTTCAAGCGAACTATCCTCTGGTAAATTGTCAAGTTGATTTAGGATAGCTCCTTTATTGAAAAATGTAACTTCTTCGGCAAGAGTCATCTTTATCTTCTTTCCATCAGCGTCGTCAACTACGTGTAGGAAGTGAGAATTTTGGTAACTCTTGTAGAGTATAATAACGATACCTACTGCTAGCCCCATTCCTATACCCATAAGTAAATCAGTAAAAATTATTCCTAAAACGGTAACTATAAACGGTAAGAATTGCTTCTTACCTAAGCCGTACATTACTTTGAATAAGGCAGGTTTTGCTAGTTTGAATCCTACGATCAATAGTATAGCAGCCAATACAGATAAGGGGATCATGTTTAAAACCCCTGGTACTAGTACTACAGATATGATCAAGAGAAATCCATGAATAATAGCAGACATTTTAGTTTTTCCACCGGATTGAATATTAGCTGAACTTCGTACGATTACTTGTGTGATAGGGAGGCCACCGATCATTCCTGAAATGATATTTCCTGTACCTTGAGCTATTAGCTCACGGTTGGTAGGTGTGACTCTCTTTTCGGGATCTAGCTTATCTGTAGCTTCTACGCAAAGTAGTGTTTCTAGACTTGCTACTAGTGCAATAGTAAAGGCTGTTATCCATACGGCAGAGTTTGTAATTACTCCAAAATTTGGAAAACTAAATTGACCAAGAAAGGAGTTGAAATCAGAAGGGATAGGTACACTTACCAAATGACTTGCATCTATACCGTAAGCTGTGCCTTTAGTAACATTATGGTATATAATACCTAATACCACTGCAACTAATGGGCCTTGGACTATTTTAAAGAACTTACCTTTTGTTGATAACACCTTATCCCATAAAAGCAATATGGCCAATCCAATACATGCAATTATGGTCGGTCCAATACTGATGTGTTTGAACAATCCAAATATTTCAGAAAATGTGTTTTCTCCATCTGCTTGATTAAAAGCAAAGTCGCCTTCTGCTACTGCATCATATCCGAAGAAGTGAGGAATCTGTTTAAGTATGATTATGATCCCAATCCCTGTCAGCATTCCTTTGATGACTGAGGAGGGGAAGTAATATCCAATAACACCTGCTTTAAGTATTCCAAAAACAACCTGGATGATACCTCCTAGAACAACTGCGACTAAGAAGTTTTCGAAGCCACCGAGTGCTCCAATAGAGGTGAGTACAATAGCTGCTAATCCAGCAGCAGGTCCACTTACTCCAATTTGTGAACCACTTAAAGCACCTACTACTATACCTCCCACGATTCCTGCTATGAGACCAGAAAATAATGGGGCTCCACTGGCTAGGGCAATGCCTAAACATAGTGGAAGGGCAACAAAAAAAACGACTATTGAAGAGGGGATATCTGATTTGAGGTTCCCAAATAGGGATACCTTAGGACTTGCATTCATATATATTAGAAATTGTAGTTTGATAATAAATGTGACAAAGGGAATAGACAGTCAGGTCCAGCTTCTGAGGAAGTGGAAATTGTTACATGTTTATGCTATGTTGGAATCTCCTTTGGGTGGAGGGGTGATTACATCTAGGTGGAAGCAATATATAGGGTGACCGTATTCAAATGCATTCAAGGCTACATCTTCATCTAGGTGATTCGGAGCTGAGCTTGTAGTTGTCTTGATTTTTGAATCTTTCTTGGTTTTTTCTTCAATGTCTTTTTCTTTCTCTTCTTCTCCTTCTATAGAGATGTCGACAAGTACTTCTTCAAGCTGGTGTATATTCACTAGCTGCACGATGCCTTCGCAGAGCAAGATGCTGGTAAGTAAAAAAGCAAGTAAGAGCCTAAGTTTCATATTCGATGCAAATATACAGTTAAAATATCTTTTATGATAGTAATACTGTCATAAACAACTGTATTAGTATCTTTGTTTATAGTATTAGTCTTTTTTTTATCTTAAATTAGCACTATGGAAATAAGGTTCGATTTGTGTGCTAGTCTTTCTTTGCGTGACCCCCAAGAAACCGAGTTAGGCAGAAAGATAATAGAGAACAGTATCGTCCTGATAGATAGTATTGGTTTTGAGTCGTTTACGTTTAAGAAACTGGCTGTGCAGATAGGCTCTACAGAGAAATCTATTTATCGTTACTTTGAAAACAAACATTTCTTATTGCTGTTTCTTACTTCCTGGTATTGGGAATGGGTAAAGTATCTCATCGAAATCAACATAAAAAATATAGAATCGGCTCCTCGTAAACTGAAAATTGCCATACAAAATCTCGTAACAGCCACCGCTGAAAATCCTGGGAATAAATATATCAATGAGAATTTACTGCATAGATTAGTGGTCCAAGAGGGTGGAAAAGCCTATCATATATATGGTGTAGATGATGAAAATAAGGCGGGAATGTTTCTATCCTATAAAAAGCTAGTCAAGCTGGTTGCTGATATTATCTTAGAAATAGACCCAAAATTTAAGTACAGTCTAAGCCTCTCTAGTAACTTATTTGAGATGGCCAATAATCAAATTTTCTTTGCGGAGCATCTGCCCAAGTTGTCGAGTGTAGCTAGCGGAAAAAAGATGAATACTAATCTTATCGATATGCTTTGGTATTTTTCTGCTAAAATCTTGAATCAAGACTTGTCTGTAAGTAAGTGAATAATCTCTAATCAAGTCATGGACTAGGGGTAGTAGCTAGACTCAGCTATGCTGAGGAGTCCAGAGGACCGAGCGGAATCGCGAGTAGCGGATGGCCCGGCACATAGACGACACCTTTTTTCAGGTGGAGGATATGGGCAGTCCCCAAAGCCAAAATTAAGGAGTTTTATGGATTTAAGGCTATGATAATATACTGATACTGTAGCGAGGTGTCGTCTGTAACTATTCTTTTGAAACCAGCCTTGTCGATAAGTTCCTCCATACTGTAGAGTGGTATACGCTGATTGCGTGCAGGGAAAAAATCAGGAATTTCCTTCATCTTATAATCTACAATAACGAGTCTTCCGCCTACGGGCATTTTATTGCGTAGATCTTTGAGGTAGGCGATTTTGTCTTGGATGTAGGTCAGGGTACTCGATATGAGTATTACGTCTACTTCTTTATCCTTCAAAAGTGGATCTTCGGGCTGTACGAGACGAGTTTCGATTTTGTCGCCAAGCAGATTTTTAGTTTTTACTTTCATCTCATTCATAAAGGAGATGGCTTCTTTGTCGATGTCTAGCGCAAGCACTTTTTTTACATTGGTGTTGGCTGCAACAATAAAGCTAAAGTAGCCAACTGGCCCAGCTCCGATATCTGCAATAATTTTGCCTTCTAGGTTACCAAGATGGTGAATGATCAAGTCTGGTCTTTGCCAAAGGTCACGATTCTCACTTGCGTATACGTCATCTTTGAGTATGGATAAATCCTTTATAGGATTGTTGAGGCCCAGTGGGGATTCCATCTCCTCTTCATGAGCGTGATCTTCATGATGGTGCGGATGGCCATGCTTTTGCTCTATGGGGTAGCGCTTGCCAGGACCCATATTGTCAACGCAAGAAAGTATTAAGAATAATAAAGAGTAGAAATAAATGTTTTTCATACGCAGGCCATGTTGATACAAATATACAAGACTATTGATATCTTAAGTACTGGAAATAGGTGTTTAGATGTTTATTTTTATATTGAGGATATTTCTGCGTGGTAACTACTTGGATGAGATTCACCTAGAATATAAAGAAGGAGTTGCCACCTTAAACATTAAATTTAGTCAATCTTACTTAAAGTTTTCTCTTATGCATAGCCATCTATCTAGAGTTGTCGTTTTTTGTTTCTTGTGTCTGGCATGTGGTTCTCCAAATAAAATGTACGAAAAAGGCAACCATAAAGGGGTCTTACGTGCGCTGGAAAATAAAGCTAAAAAAGGGACACTGAGCGCTGATGAATTAAATGTATTCGAGAAATCAATTAATCAGGCATTGGGTTTTGAGCGGGAGCAACTGTCTGATCTATTCTCTTCTGCTGAATTAAAAGACTGGAAGGAAGGGTATACCAGCTTAGACAACTTGGAAAAAAGACAAGAAACTTTTGCGGAGTTCGCACAAGTGGATTTAGAGAAAATTGATTTTATAGACATAGATAGTTGGGATGGTAAGTTTGCGGATAAACTGTACGATCATCATATTGCTACTTTTCAGGACTATAGCGACCAATACTATGCTACAGAAAACAAGGCCTATGCTATAGATGCTTATTATGAGTTGGATCGTATAGCACATTTTGATCGGGATGAAATCAATATCGACAGTTTGCAAGATATATTTAGGACGCTGGGTGTCCGAAATGTTGCTCTAAATTTTGAAAATCGATCCTTCAATGGATTTGAGTTACGCCATCTCAGGTATTATATCAATCCATCCAATTCGACTTGGACACGATTTACATTCGGAAATGATATTGACTATACGATTAATGTCGTATTACAGCAATTGGACAAGGATGAAAGGCGGACGGAGTCCCAAAGACAATATACTAATGATGTGATCATAAGATATGATAGTACCCAGGATGATGATGGAAATACGGTTCAGGTTCCTGTATTTGAAACTTATACCGCTGATGTCAATGAAGCAGCTTTTACTTTTATAGTGAGGGCAAGAGTGGATGTGGAAATATATGCTAATAAGACTTCAGATTTCGTAGACTCTCAAACTTTTGCAGATGAGATATTTGCCGAAGAGATAAAGACCTATTTTGTAAGTGGCGATATAAGGGCAATCCCTCTTTCTGTGACGACTGCTGTAGGTTCGCCTTCAAGCGCTTCTGCCATCTACAATTATTCACCAATGATAGAGGAGTTGCTCCGGGATATAAGCAGGGACGCACTTTACTATATCAATCAATTTTAGGATAGCTATAATGCATAGATGTTGGCAAATAATTTTTCAATTTGTTTTACGAGGGGTCTACTCTTACCTGAAAAATTATTAACAATTATACTAAAGCTTACGGTCCGTCCAGATTGCGTTTCTATATATCCTGTATAGCTGCGCACCCGATCCATACTGCCCGATTTGCCATATAGATGGCCTGCTATGGGTTCTTGTTTCATCATATATTGCAAGGTGCCTTGTCTACCTATAATGGCTAGGCTTGATTTGAAATCTTGATATATTTCTTTTTTTTGATAGATAGCAGTTAAGTAGTTGGTGAAGTGTTTGCTGCTGATCCCATTGCGTGGTGACATACCGCTACCGTCTACTAAGTACAGACCATCGGTGTTGATACCAGATGATTTGAGGTGATCATACACAAGATCAATACCATTTTCATAAGACCCTGGTTTTCCTTTTCCTTTTAGTGCTATTGTTTTCAATAAGGCTTCTGCATATAGATTGATGCTTTTACGATTGGTTTCCGTAATGATGTCTAGTAGGCTTGGAGATGCATGGCTCATGAGTTCTTGAGACTGCGCCAATGATGGGGCTGTAAAAGTGTATGCTGGTGCTTGTGTGATTTGGATGTCCTTAGCGATAGCAGCTTGATGCAATAGCTGTGCTGCCAAGAGTGGAGGCTCGGGAATACTTCCTTTTATTTTGAAGGTACCACTGCCAGCGGGAATGCTACCACGAATAAATTTTTGGTAGCCATAGGGAGCTCCATAAATATATGCATTATCACCAGAGTTGCTAGGTCCTGAAATCAATTCATTGATAAAGCGCAGCCCTGTTATTTCTGGATCTGTGCCGCAACATTGAGGAGCTTTACCTGGAGTACTGTTTTGATCCAAAAATAGGTCGTAGTAATTTTCTCTAATATTCAGTCCCCATACACCACCAGCATAATAGTTACCCAGATCATACCAAGGCCAAGATTCACCCACGGGTGCTGTATCAAATACATCCGCAATAGCCAGCACGCCTCCATTAAATTGAGTACTTCCGGAATCTGCAATGGCCTTGGCCATTTTGTCGATTAGTTGCTTGGTAGAAATCGTGTAATCACTCTTTGGAGCTCCTAAAGTGGGGTCACCACTACCGACTAGATATATATTATTTGCGTCGGCAAGCAGTTTGGTGTGGTATCGAAAGTTTTTACCCAGTTTTTCTAGTGCCACTCCAGTGGTAATCAGTTTTAAGGAAGACGCGGGGATGAGTGATTTTTCTTCATCGTACTTACCAAGTACTTCACCGGTACTTGCATCTTGAACATGAATGCTGGTAGAAGCATTCTTGAGCATTGGACTTTTGAGCAATTGATCTATACTGGGCTGTACACTTTGTGCTTGCAGGATATGGAACGAAAATACAAATAGAATAAAACAGGTCCAACGCATATGATAAGATGTCAATGAAGAATATACAATGGTACTGAAGAATTTTTAAACTGCCATATTCTAGGATGTTATTTTATAGATAGATGCATTATTTTTAGCCAAGAGCACCCACTCGTTGATGATGAGATTGATTGTCCGCATGTGCTTTTTCTAAGTAGTCGATGATGCGTCCTGCAACGTCTATTTTAGTAGTAGTGGTTATACCTTCTAGTCCTGGTGAAGCGTTGACTTCCAAGATGAGCGGTCCACGGCTGGATTGTAGCATGTCTACACCAGCTACTTTTAATCCAAGTATTTTGCATGCTTTGAGTGCGGTAGCTTCTTCTTCTGCACTGAGTTGGATGGGCTCTGCATTTCCTCCTCTATGAAGGTTGGATCTAAATTCGCCTTTCATAGCGGAGCGGCGCATAGAAGCTACGACTTCTCCATCTACCACAAAAGCACGGATGTCAGCACCATTGGCTTCTTTAATAAATTCTTGCACAACAAACTTCTGCTTGGTTTTGGAAAAAGTCTCAATGATGGTTTCCGCAGTTTTGTAATTGTCTACCAACATGACACCTACACCATGGGTGCCTTCTAGGAGTTTGATGATAACTGGTGCGCCACCCATAATATCCATAATGTATTTTGCATCATACACTTCATTGCTATAGTAAGTATTGGGAATGCCAATACCTTCATTGGATAAATATTGGGAGCACATGAGTTTGTCTCTGGATCGGAGGATAGACTCCGAACTGACAGCCGATGTGCGTCCCATGCGCTCAAGCTGGCGTACGACACTGACCCCCTGAAAAGTAAATGAGGAGCCTATACGTGGAATGAAGGCGTCAAACTCGGGTATGTGGTCTGCTCCATATATTACAACTGGCTTATTGTCTTGAACTAGAATGTCGCAAGTGACATAGTCAAATACGCGCACACGATGCCCTCTAGATTGTGCTGCTCTAAATAGTGCTCTTGTTGAAAAAAGTTGTAAAGAGCGTGATAGGATTCCGATGAACATAAATATATTTTGCTTTTAAAATAAGAAGAAAAAATGATTTTATACATACTAAAAACCATATCTCAAGGATATTCTCTATATTGACGCAAAACCAAGCAGTATGGATACATTGGATCAGTCAGAAATTAGCCCTTATACACTCAATGATAAGCGTATCGAGAACGCTTGGGCGATGTTTGATTGGGCCAATTCCGCTTATGCATTGGTGATTACGACGGCTGTTTTTCCGCTTTATTTTACGTTTGTTACAGATCCGGAGTTTACTTTCTTGGGCATGAATTTCAAGAATGATGAGCTGCTGTCTTTTACCATTAGCTTTGCATATATCCTTATAGCTTTGACTTTGCCTCTATTGTCGGGGATTGCGGATTATGGCGGTAAGCGTATGAGCTATATGAAGATGTTCACTTGGATGGGAGCGATAGGATGCATGTCTTTATTCTTTTTTCATGGAATGGGCAATCTCTGGTTTGGCTTATTAGGCTTCATTACTGCGATCATTGGATTTGCTGGCGGGCAGATATTTTACAATTCATTTTTGCCTTTAATTGTTACGCCAGATCATTATGATCGAGTAAGTGCCAAAGGATTTACCATGGGCTATTTTGGTTCTGTGATTTTGTTGGTGATCATTTTAGCGATGATTACTTTTTATGCTAATTTGGGCTTTGAGAATGAGCTCGGTGCCATGAAGGTAGGATTTGTGATGGTAGGGGTGTGGTGGATTGGGTTTGCTCAAATTCCTTTCAGGAGATTGCCTCAGCATGTGAGTAAAGGCTCCCAGGAGAATTTGGTTTCTAAAGGATTCAAAGAGCTAAAAAAGGTTTTTAAAGAAATTCGGAAACAAAAAAATACAAAATTATTTCTAGCTTCTTTTTCCAGTTATATGGCTGCGGTACAAACCGTGATTGCGATGGCCTCTGTTTTTGCTGTGAAAGAACTTGGCTTTGAGTCTGGTGAGTTGATCCAATTGTTGCTGATGTTGCAGTTGATCGGTGCCTTAGGTGCATGGGGATTTTCGAAGCTGTCTAGCTGTTTAGGAAATAAGTTTTCACTGATGTGTATCATCCTTGTTTGGACCTTAGTGATTTTGGCCTCCTACTTTACGACTACCAAACTACAATACTATGGTGTAGCATGCATCGTAGGTCTAGTGATGGGAGGCGTGCAGTCTATGTCAAGATCTACCTACTCCAAAATTATTCCCGTAGATGAGTCCAACTCATCTTCCTACTTCAGCTTTTTTGATGTAGTCGAAAAATTTGCCATCTCTTTTGGTTTGTTTGTTTATGGAGCTATGTCGGGCTTGACCGATATGCGTACAGCTATATTATCACTGATTGTATTTTTGGTGCTAGGGGTAATTTTTTTGGCAATGGTCAAGGTGGAGAAGGAGGTGGTGTGAGTAATCCTCATTCTGTGCTCCAGTATTTGGCCTACAAAACTAGTCTTGTTTTATAAACTTATTGCTTATCGTCTCTCCATTTTTAGTTTGGAGAATTAGCCAATACGCTCCTGGAATTAGGGGCTCAATATTTAGAGACATTTTTTCTT
Organism: uncultured Saprospiraceae bacterium; assembly: GCA_937974575.1. GTDB lineage: Bacteria > Bacteroidota > Bacteroidia > Chitinophagales > Saprospiraceae > JALZVN01. Next base: position 17,768 of record CALJVI010000007.1, read on the forward strand.
TAAATTCTACATCTTCAACATACATATATTGTCCCAATTGATTTACAATACTGAGCCGAATGATTGTTTGATTTACTTGTATATTTAATTCACTCTGAAGCGGATTAGGATATATATTTAGCAAGGCTTCGGATATACTTACACTTGAATTAGGGAGCGATTCATCTTGTCTAAAGAGAGTAGTAGATTTAGTTTTGAACTCTTCTGTAGACTCAGCTATTAATACACTGTCTGCTGATAGTTTGAAATAGCCATCACCAAAGTCACAGCAAATACCATTGTTTGCATAGTCGTTAACAATGAATTCATAGCATCCATCAGCAGGGAGTTCTACATCAATGTTTATTAGTTCATTTGAATCATATGCAGAGCTGTCGCCAAGAACAAGGTTGTTAAAGTTATTGCTGTTCGTGATGTCTCTATTTAATCCGACTCGTTGATTTCCCCCATCTGCTATTATATCTCGATTGTTATCAAGAATAGCCCAGTATATCTCTGCTCCACTGGAATCCGTCAATATCTCTACATTATAGTTTTTCGTTTGAGTGATCTTACTTTGGTATATTTCAATACTCAAATTATTGTTTTCTATTCCCTCATCAATTGACCCATTGGCGGATATAATTTCGATACTTATTTTGCCTTCATTTATTGGAATATAGGGTAAACCGAAATTCGTTTTTTCATAGGACTCTAAATTGCCGTACCATGTGATTTCTTTCTCATAGCTTGGCTGCCCATCATACTTGAAAAGGACTCCAACAGAGGTGAGATTCTTAATTCCTGCATTTTGAAATTCTATTTGAGCATCTAAGATAATCTCATCACAAATATTGTTTTCGGGCCCAAAGTAATTAGTGATCATTGCATTGTTTTGATTTTCTAGGTGTGGACAATTATCAATTGCGTTTTGCACTTGTTCTTCAATACTGTTATTCAAGTATACAAATGAACGATCAGGGCAGACTAACATTAATTTTGGATATCCAGTTATTTCAAATGTTTCACAAATCGTTGAAGTTGCGGAGTTGACTAGTTGGTCATTAATAATCGGGTAGGAAATTCCTTCAGTCCAGTCTCCTTGTGTACTGCCATTACCGTAAATTTCTTCAAGTAATGTATTCTTGTCACATTCTATAGAGATAACAGCGAATTCATCAGTACCCGTAGGTCCAAATTCTTGATACAGATCTTCGAGTATATGTGTTTCATGCAGAGACCAGCAAGGTTCGCACCAGACGGTGAAAAAATCAAGCAAAACAATTTTATTGTCATTTAATAAATCGTATAGATTATGTGGATTTCCATTAATGTCTTCTTGGTCAAAGTTAGGAATGAGTGTGGTTGTATCAAGCTGTGAGAAACTATTGATTGATAATGAGAAAAGTGCTAGAATAAAGAGAAGGCATTTTTTCATTCGAGTATTGGTTAGCGTTAAAAGAAATTTGTTGGTGAAATGATCTACGGTGTTCATATAGAATCAAATTTGTATCACCTAAGATAAGGATTTTTCGTGAGTTGTTTTACGACACCTTAAAACAGATACGGTCTAAGAACGGAAGGCATGGTCATACCAGTGGGCCGTGACTTATAAGCGATTCAATATTCACAATAGAATTAGCCAATACGCTTTGATCCGCTCAATCTTTATTATCCGCGTTCTGACCAAAAAATGAGAAGGCTTCAGTAAGCAATGAATTGTGATGAACCAATCCAAAAAAAAACAAGCTCGATCAAAACCTTAAGTCCTGATCGAGCTCTATATTATTTATCAATTGACAAAGTCAATTTTCTTACGCATTCATCGACATCTCAGCCGCTCTATGCACAAGCGCCTCACGCTCTGGTCCAGTAGAAACCAGGGTTACTTTCGTATCCAAGATCTCCTCCATGGCCTTTACATAAGATTTAAGATTGGCAGGCATCTCTTCAAACTGGTGCATACCTTCTAGAGAAGACATCCATCCAGGATATGACTTATATACCGGCTTGATCGCATCCGAATAGTCAAAAGGAATTTCATCCGTTTGCTTACCATCCAGATCATAATGCGTTGCTGCTACAATACTTTCAAAGTGATTCAATATATCGATCTTGGTAAGGACCAATTGTGTCACACCATTGAGCATGATCGTATATTTGAGTTGAGGAATATCTATCCAGCCACATCTACGAGGACGACCAGTAGTAGCACCAAACTCAGCA
>CALJVI010000008.1 GCA_937974575.1 uncultured Saprospiraceae bacterium
TGGTATTGACGATCCCATCAAAAGACTCGGTGTGACCTACGATCAACATACCTCCGTCAATAGAAGAAATGATATCGGTAGCAAAATCATTTGCCGCACCTCCAAACATCTTTCGCCAAAGTTCATCTCCTTCAGAAGAAAGCTTGAGCGTCCAGATATCTTCGTTGTATTTGCCATTTATTCCAGAGCTGGTTTCATTTATATTTCCCTGTACTCCAGTAATCAATATATTATTGTTTTGATCTATGTCACAAGCAGAAAAACCAGAGTAGTTGCCATTGCCAAATCGCTTACCCCAGATTTCGCGTCCCTCGCTGTTTATACAGACAACAAATCCATCTTTAATTCCTTTTTTAAATTCTAAAAAGTTGTCAGAAAATGTTGCACCGACTATAATGATTTCGCCTTGCTTATTGATGACCATATCAGAAGCTTTGTCTATGCCATCCGAACCTATAGTCGTCTCCCAAAGTAGTATACCCTCAGGGAGAAGTCGGCATACATAGATGTCGGTCGCTCCACCTACACCTGATTGATTTACATCGGTAGAACTGGTATTGGCTGCTAGGATGATAGATCCATCGGGATGCATGTGTATGGCTACGATATTGTCTAGCTTGTTTCCACCAAAGAGACTAGAATTGGCCAATTGTTGATCACTATCAATACTCCCAAAAAAGATATCACCACTACCTAGATTAAACTTAACGTCCAAGTCAGTAGAGTAGGTGAGCCCTCCGATAAAAGTTTTCCCTTCATGTATAAGGATCGATTTACCAAGATCATTTTTTGAGCCTCCTATATTATTCGCCCAATTAAGTTGCCCCGCTTTGTCCATCTCACAAACGATCATATCATACAGCCCCTTGTCACCTTTGATAGTACCAATGTTGGATTGGCCATATCCAATAACTTGTGCTCCACCTTGATCTGTAATGTATATATCTTGAAAAGTTTCGTCTTGATCTCCACCATATGATTGGGACCATACTACCGTAGATTGTGCCTTCAGAAACGGCGCTGAAAGGCTAAGCACCAAAAGTGCCGAAAATAATATGTTGCTAACTCGATAGAATATGTTAAACATGGTCTGTAAAAGTAGCATTTTTGATTTAAAATGTTGATTATATTTAGATTGCGTAAAAAAATAAATTGTCTGATGATTAATTATTAAAGCAGGAAGAAGTATATTTTTTTTTACTTTTGATAAAATTTCCCATAGTGAACAAAGACTTTTTGAACTTGATATCAGCTTTATTGCTGACTTTGTGCTTCAGTCATCTGGCTCATGCGCAAGTTAAGGTCAAAGCAGATCGTCTGCGGGCAAGCTATGAAGTGGGTGAATTGATGAATTTTCAAGTCAATTCTACTGAATCTGGCGAAGTTAGTTACATTATTAGGCGTGACAATCATGCTCCAATTCTCGAAAAAGGCAGCTTTTATTTACAAGCTGGACAGACATATAACATTCCTTTCTCACATGATGAACCTGGCTTCTTGCTTTGCTATGTCAATCAAGGAGAAGAATCCGATCGAGCGGGTATAGCGATATCTCCCTTTCAGATCACATCAGTTGAGCGAGAGCCCGATGATTTTGATGCTTTTTGGGAAGATCAGAAGTCCAAAATGCGTGAAATTCCCTCCAATCCGCAGTTGATTCCGCATAGCATGAACAATTTTAATGATACCTATAAGCTGGTTATGGATCATTTGGATGATCGTAAAGTCTATGCCTATATCACTATACCCAAAGGAGAAGGGCCATTTCCTGCGTTTTTAGTGATGCCTTCTTTTGGAGGAGGTCCAGGTCATGTGCGGCCTGGTAATAATGAATCTGCCCAGATCAGATCCATAGTGATCTCTATGAGTATTCACAATGCAGACCCGGAGGAAGGAGATATAGACCAATATATACCCAATGATATTTCGTCCAAAACGGGCAACTACTATCGCTATGGATTTATGGCTGGAGTACGTTGTATAGATTATCTTTTTACACGGGATGATTTTGATAAGCAAAATATGGGGGTTATGGGCATTAGTCAAGGAGGAGGATTAGCATTGGTCATGGCAGGACTTGACCAGAGAGTCAAGATGATGGTGCACAGTGTACCTGCTTTGTGCCAACACAATGGACTGAAGTACGACCGTACTAGTGGACATCCTTATTTTATTTTCAAATCTAGAACTACGGTTGGGACAAAGGAGCATGAAGAGGCTACTACGGATGCTATCAGATATTATGATGCGATCAATTTTGCTAAAAGATACAAAGGGCCTTCTGTGTTTTTCCTTAGCTACGAAGATCATGTCTGTCCTCCTGGGACGGGTATGGCGGCCAATAATCAACACACAGGTGGACCAAAAGTCATCATGCATTCACGTGAAACCATACATGAGACACCAGACTATCAGATCAAGCGCTATGATGGTATTCGCAATTTTATGCCCGCTACTCGCAATTCCAATGGAGCTATTTCTAGCAATCTAGGCTATGACATTAAGATAGACACAGATAAATATGTGACGACGACCAACAGCCTAGTAGCACTCACGAGTAAGGTGACTTTGGAAGGTCAGACAGTAGATTTTGCTGGTGACTGGGAGATTGTGAGCGGACCTGGTAAAGCGATTTTTTCAAATCCTAGATCCAATGCTACCAGGGTACAATTTGATGAGCCTGGCAATTATTTGCTCAAGTATAGTGTCCTAGATGAGCGCAATATAGAGCAGAC
>CALJVI010000009.1 GCA_937974575.1 uncultured Saprospiraceae bacterium
GATGAGCGGAACAAAAAATAAAATCAAAGGAAGCTTGAGACGCTGTATGCTAAGGTTCCATAATTTGTATTTTGAAACGGAAGTAAATAGTAGATAATTGATCAGCAATATTAAAAATGAACCTCCAAATACACCCGTGTAGGAATACCATTGTGCCCAAGCTGGGTACTGCGCAAAGCTGTTGCCGAGGGTCAGCCATGTCCAGGTCAACTCCCAATACTGGTCTAGTTTCTCATAACAAATCCAGAAGCCAATGAAGGCCCAAGCATGCAAGCTACCTTTGAGATATCGCTTGCAAAATGAATACAGCAAAAACGGGATAGTCATCAATGCGGCATTGACAAAATTGGCAAAAATACCTCCGCCCAAGGAAGAGTTACTGACCCAAAAAGTGGACAATATATTCCACACTAAAAAAGAATGATAACTATATAAGGCCACTTTCCAGAATGGCTTTGACTCGAATTTGCAGATCTCATGCTCTACTATAAGCAGTGGCACAAAGGCGATAAACATCAAAGGCGTGAAAGGCATCGTCGGAAAGCCCAAATACAAAAAGAGCCCAGTGATCGTACTCAATGAAGTCCATCGAATACGCCAAGGTCCAGCAAAGAAAAATCGGCTACGGACTATGGTGATAAAAGCAGTAAGGAGTACTAAAAAAAACAATGGTCTATACCCCCAAAAACCTGAGGCATCCGCCAGTCGCTTCATGTCAAAGCCTACGCCTAGTAGCAATAGAGCTACTACCAACATAGAGATGTACTTTACTTTTTTTGACATGAATTCTTTTTATCTAACCGTCCAACCTGTACCAAATGGTTTAGTAGGACTTACTAGGCACAACTCGCCTTTATCGTTCTCTGCCATGAGTATCATCCCTTTGGATTCTACACCTCTGATTTTGCGAGGTGCTAGGTTGGCCAAAAGTAATACTTCTTTTCCGATCAAGTCTTCGGGCTTGTAGTGCTGTGCAATACCTGACACTACCGTTCTTTTTTCGATACCCAGATCTACTGTCAATTCTAAAAGTTTATCTGCTTTCTCCACTTTCTTGGCAGTCAATATTTTGACTGTTCTGATATCCATCTTAGTGAAATCATCAAAAGTAATCTCCTCTTTGATGAGTTGCTTTTTAGGTAGCGCTTCTTCGATAATCTTCAGTAATTTACCTTTTTCTCTTTCTATTAAGTCCATACGTGTAGTATCTTTTGGATCATTGATTTTAGCAAATAGCAATTCTGGTTTTCCGATTTGGTGTCCTGCTGCTAGTGCAGAAGTACCTTGCTCCATATGAGCAAGTACCTGCTCAATGGTAACCACATCCGATTGTAAAAATCCATTTATTTTCTTGGCACTGAAAGGTAAGAAGGGCTCTGCAAGAGCACTGAGAATCTGTACAATCTGCAAACAATTGTTGATACAATCTTTTACTGCTTGGCTATCTGGCTCGGTCTTATAAATAGACCAAGGAGATACGTCTTGCAGGTAAGTATTTCCTAGTGAAGATATTTCCATCAGTTTGAGAACCGCAGATCGGAAATTGAAATTTAGAATTTCCTCACAGTACTCTTGGAGCAGCTTATTTAAGTCCGCCATCACTGCTTGAGTATCTCCACTCGGTGTGGGTACTACCCCATCATAGTATTTATTGGTCAAGACAACAACACGGTTGATAAAGTTACCCAGATTGGCAACCAACTCATTGTCGTGAAATTCTACAAACTCATCCCACTTGAAATCGCTGTCTTTATTTTCCGGCATATTGCGAATCAGGGCATATCGCAATGCATCTTCCTTATTGGCGAAGGTTGCAAAATCTTCAAGGTACTGATGTATCTCAATACCCCAGTTGCGAGACTTAGAAAACTTCTCTCCTTCAAAATTGAGAAACTGATTGGCCGGTACATTAACTGGTAGATTATAATCTCCATGTGCCTTGAGCATCGCAGGAAATACAATACAATGAAATACAATATTGTCTTTACCTATGAAGTGTACCAACTGGCTGTCTTCATTCTTCCAGTAGGATTCCCAATCTTTATTATTGTCTTTGGCCCATTGCTTGGTAGCAGAGATGTAGCCGATAGGCGCATCAAACCATACATAAAATACTTTTCCCTCCGCATCTGGAAGTGGTACTGGTATCCCCCAGCTCAGATCACGGGTAATGGCTCTAGGACGTAAATCGTCCAACCAGGATAGACATTGCCCCTTGACATGCTTTTTCCATTTTTTAGGATCATGGTGTTGTTTGCCATCAAGCTTACCCTCATTGATAAATTCTTTGAGCCATTCGCTATGCTTATCAAGATTGAAAAACCAGTGCTTGGTTTTTCTTAAGCTTGGCTTCTTTTCACTCAAGGTAGACACCGGGTTGATCAGCTCAGTTGGAGATAGATCGGTACCACAGCTTTCACATTGATCACCGTATGCCGCATCATGGCTACATTTGGGACAAGTTCCTTTGATGTATCGATCTGCAAGAAATTGATCGAAATCTTCGTCATAGTACTGCTCTGATTCTTTCACTTCAAACTCGCCACCCTTCTCGACCATATTCAGGAAAAATTCCTGTGCAGTCTCATGGTGAAGCTGCTCACTAGTCCGATGATACATATCAAAGGACATCCCTAATTTCTCAAATGAAGCTTTGTTGAGCTCATGATATTTATCAATGATCTCTTTGGGGCTAATCCCTTCTTTTTTTGCTCTGATGGTAATAGAGGCGCCATGCTCATCCGAACCACATACCCAAACTACATCCTTGCCTAGGGAGCGCAAGAATCTGACGTAAATATCACCAGGCAAATAAGCCCCTGCAAAATGGCCCAAATGCAATGCCCCATTAGCATAGGGTAAGGCGGAGGTGATCAAAAATTTGTTGGGTAGGTCTTGCATGGTCTATTATTTAGACGCAAATATACGCCATTACCATTTCAAGCTTTTCATTATCGTAAAGTATTTAGTGTAATAGCCTTATTAACACAGCATAAATCAATATTTAACGCTCTTATGGTATCTTTTTTGAACTGATATACCTAAATTTGTAATGTCCTCCAGAAGACCTTTACTCTAGCAGAGCATTACATTCGAATAAATACCAACCCATGAATATGAAGCTACATTCGCTCCTATTTGCTGTACTATTTTTTACTATTCCGTTGCTCGTGAAGGCACAGGAAAACGCAGCACACACCCTCAATGAGATTTTACTCGAGGGAATCAGAAACGACTTTGCCCGTCCTACTGTACATGCACGTAATTTATTTCACAGCTCGGTAGCCATGTATGATGCTTGGGCTGCTTATGATACAGAGGCAAAACCTTATTTATTGGGCAATACCATCAATGGGTTTACCTGCGACTTTGATGGAGTTCCAATTCCAGCAGATATCAATGCTGCTCGTGAGGAGGCTATGTCTTTTGCCGTATATAGGCTTTTAAGAAGACGATTTCAGAGTTCGCCCGGTAGAAATACAATTTATAGCCTTTTGGATCAATACATGGTCGACCATGGCTACGATACAAGCTTTATAGGTCAAGATCCAAGTACTGGCAATCCTGCATCTCTAGGAAACTATATCGGTGCTTGCTTGATCAACTTAGGAAATCTTGATAATTCAAATGAAATCGGTGGTTACGACAATACTTATTATACGCCATACAATGACCCATTGATCATGGCGTTTCCAGGTAATCCTGACATCAAAGATCCTAATAGATGGCAGCCACTTACACTCAATGTATTTATAGATCAAAGTGGAAATGTTATTCCTTTCAATACCCCTGAATTCTTAAGCCCAGAATGGGGTAAGGTTACACCATTTTCCTTAACTCCTGAGCAACTGACCGTATATAAAAAACAAGAAGGCAGTTACTATGTCTACAACGATCCAGGTGCACCGCCCTATCTAGACACTACGGCCATCACACCTATGTCAGAAGAGTACAAGTGGGGCTTTTCTTTGGTATCGGTCTGGTCTTCTCATCTAGATCCTACGGATGGTGTAGAGATTGACATCTCTCCAGCAGCCATAGGCAATAATCAAAACTACCCCACCGATATTCCTGGGTTAAGAAATTTTTATAATCGAGAAATGGGCGGAGACCCTAGTTCAGGGCATAATATGAACCCTGTGACTGGTCAGCCATATGCCCCCAATATTGTAAAGCGTGGAGATTATGCAAGAGTGCTTGCAGAGTTTTGGGCAGATGGCCCGGATTCAGAAACTCCTCCTGGGCACTGGTTTACTTTATTAAACTTTGTCAGTGAACATCCAGATTTTGTCAAACAATTTAACGGTCAAGACGAAGTGCTTGACGATTTGGAGTGGTTTGTAAAAGCATATTTCACCTTGGGTGGAGCGATGCATGATAGTGCAGTATGCACCTGGGGCATCAAAGGGCATTATGACTATGTGCGCCCAGTATCAGCGATTAGAGCTATGGCTGAATATGGCCAATCTACAGATCCTAACCTACCCAACTATCACGTGGCAGGTTTTGAGCTAGAGCCTGGATTTATAGAGATGGTAGGGCCAAATGATCCTCTGGTAGGTGCAAATCAAGAACATCTCAATAAGATAAAACTGTACGCGTGGAGAGGACCAGACTTTATAAATAATCCTCAAAATTCAACTGCAGGTGTTGGTTGGATATTGGCTGAAAATTGGTGGCCATTCCAACGCCCTACTTTTGTATCTCCAAACTTTGCTGGATACTTATCTGGTCATTCTACATTCAGTAGAGCGGCCGCAGAGGTATTGACCAACCTGACCGGAGATGCATTCTTCCCTGGTGGCATGGGTACTTTCGATGTAGAACAAAATGAATTTTTAGTTTTTGAAGATGGGCCAAGTGAGTCTCTGACTTTGCAGTGGGCTACCTATGCTGATGCTTCAGATCAGACGAGTCTTTCTAGGATCTGGGGTGGTATCCATCCTCCTGCTGATGATATCCCTGGTCGTTTGATCGGAATGGATATCGGAGACAAGGTCTTTGATCTAGCTCGAAGTTATTTTTACAGCGATGCCGACAATGATGGTTTTTATAGCTACGAGGATTGTGACGATACTCAAGCAAGCGTCTTTCCTAATGCACCTGAGGTATGCGACAATATTGACAATGACTGCAATGGCAATATCGATGAAAACCTGCCAACATTTACCTATTACCTAGATAATGATGGAGACGGATTTGGTGATGCTGCACTCTCAGTGGCGGAATGCAATACAACACCCAATGCAGGCTATGTAACTAATGCAGATGACTGCAATGATGCTAGTATGCAAATAAACCCATCCAGTATAGAAATATGCGACAATATCGATAATGACTGTAATGGCTTTGTCGATGATGGTCTTACCATCTTCACTTATTATATGGATGCCGATGGCGATGGCTTTGGAGATGCGGGCAACTCTATTGATACTTGCGCTTTGCAAGCACCTATGGGTTTTGTGATTGACCTATCGGACTGCAATGATAATGACGCCACTATTAATCCAAACAATTCTGAAATTTGTGATGATATAGACAATGATTGCAATGGTGCCATTGATGATGGCTTACCGCTCTTTGTTTATTATGCCGATGCGGACAATGATGGCTTTGGTGACACCAACCAGGCTATATCTATATGCCAACAAACCGCTCCAGTAACATATGTAAGCACAGCAGGTGACTGTGATGATTCCAATCCCAATATCAATCCCAATACAAATGAAATATGCGACAATATAGACAATGACTGTAATGGAGCTATTGATGATGGTATTCCTTACTTCACTTTCTACAATGATCTTGATAATGATGGTTTTGGTGATTTGAATGATTCCATTTCGGTATGTCAAAATACTCCTCCAGCATCTTATGTAGCCAATAGTGAAGATTGCAATGATCAGGATGAAAGAATATTCCCAGGAAGCAAAGAGACTCCTGACAATGGAATAGATGAAGACTGTACAGGTACAGATCTTTTTGAGACTATCAAAATCTTCCCGAATCCAAGTGAAGGGCAGATCACCATACATTACCCATTGAGCGGAACAATCGAGGCTGTACTAGTGAGTATGGATGGTAGGATACTTGAAACTCAAAACATTGATTTTGTGGCCAATCGTTCATTTTTGGATATGAGTCACCTGCCTGCGGGAGTATATATCCTTAGGCTTTTAGTCGACGGCCAAGAAGATTACTTCTCAACAAAAGTTGTCAAAATGTAGACAAAAAGATTTAACTTTGTTGAATTAATGATTTAGGTAGAGTGCTCATAATGTGCATTTTAGAAATAAAGTTAAATTTTCATTGCGTATGTTAAAATGGGGAGTATTAGGTACTGGTGAGGTAGCCTGTGATGTGGCGTATGCGATCAATTTTGTTCCTAACAATTCGGTTGCTGGTGTAGCGTCTAGATCTGCAAAAAATGCGGAGTGGTTTGCTAATAATCTTCCCGATGCGAAAGCATACACCGATTACGACGCCTTGATCCAAGATCCAGCTATAGACATCATCTATATAGCTACTCCCAACTCTACCCATACTGATATGATGCGCAAGTGCATCGCAGCAGGCAAGCATATACTATGCGAAAAGCCCTTTTGCTTAAATGCACCCGAAGGGCGTGAAATCCAGCAGTTGGCCAAAGCCGCAAATGTATTCTGCATGGAAGCATTATGGACAAGGTTCATACCCGCTACTAAACATATTATAGAACAAGTCAAAAATGGAGACATTGGAACGGTAAACTTTGTCAAAGGAAGTTTTGGCCATGTTTTTTCAAAAGATCGTTGTTTCAACAAAAAACTAGGCGGAGGTGTCTTGTTTGACCTTGGTATGTACTTAATCTCATTGACGTACCCTGTATTGGGTATGCCAGAGCAGTTAAAATTCATGCCCAAATACGGTCAATCTGGTGTAGATGAGCAATCCTCCTTTACTTTTAGCTATAAAAACGGTAATATTGCATCTTTTCACTGTAGTTTTTTAAATGATTTAGAAAACACTATTGAATTTTATGGTGAAAGCGGTATTTTGAAGCTCGGTCCCCCGTTCTATAGGACATCAAAAATAAGTTTTGATGTTCAGTCTGCTTCTCCAATTAACCAAGAAAAAGCGGTTCGTAAAAATCCATATGGATATCCTGGACCCTTGCAAAAGGCACCTTACTTTAAGGAGCGCCTCAAGCCAATGCTGCCTTCAAAAACCAAATTGAGTAACATTCCTTTTAAAGGCAATGGATACCACTACGAGATTGAAGAGGTATATCAATGTATTGAAAAAGGATGGATAGAAAGTAAAATTTTACCGCTTGAGCATAGCATCAGTGTGGTAGAAATTATGAATAGATTATACGAAAGTGAACCTATAACGTGAGTAATCGAAAAATAAATGTCGGAATTGTTGGATGCGGATTCGTAGTAGACTACTACCTGGATACCATGTTCAAGTACAAGGAACTCAACCTCGTTGGGGTAACTGATATTATCAACGAGCGCTCAGATAAGGTGAGTGCCCACTACAAGGTACCAGCCTTCAAGAGTGCCAAAGAGCTGATAGAAAATACTCAGCTAGATATCCTTATCAACCTTACTGATCCACACAATCATTTTGAAGTTACAAAATTGGCTTTTGAACATGGCATTCATGTTTATTCCGAAAAGCCAATCACCATGGATATTAAAGAGATTCGTGGCCTTTTTGATTTGGCCAAAAGCAAAGGCTTATTCTTAAGTACAGCTCCATGCAATTTATTGAGCTCTGCTGCACAGACACTTCTCAAGGCCGTAAAAGATAACAAAATAGGGACTCCCCGATTGGCTTATGCCGAGATGGACGATGGCCCTGTACACCTTATGAATCCGGAGAAATGGAAATCCAAGATGGGTATCCACTGGCCTATCAAAGATGAGTTTGAGGTAGGCTGTACTTTAGAGCATATAGGTTATGTGAGCAGCTGGCTGATTGCCATGTTTGGTAAGGTAGAGGAGATCACTGCCTTCTCTACTTGTCTTGACAACCACAAATGTCCCGGCCTCGTAGAACCTATCGATTCGCCTGACTTCTCTATTGCTATTTTACAACACAGCTCAGGAGTGATCAGTAGAGTCACTAGTGGCATCATGGCTCCTAAGGATAGAAGTCTCCGTGTCGTTGGCGACAAAGGGGTATTGAGCGTAGAAGATACTTGGGATAACTACTGTCCAGTAAAATTTGAAGAGTATACCTCTATCAAATTGAAAGCTGCACGTAAAACTTTTATATCTAAAAATCCTATTGCCAGAATGATCTTTGGTCTCGGCAAAAAGACCATCACTCCTATCAAAAGGAAGTTCTCTTTAAACCCATTTCACAACAACATGGAGATGGATTTTTGCTTAGGTATTGTTGATTTAGCAAATGCTATTCTCACCAATGGTAAGCCGACATTTGACAACGAATTTTCTTTACACATCAATGAGGTCAGCTTACACACTCAGTATGCCTTAAACAAAAGCGCTGTCAAGCTGGGTCAAAACAAGAATGTAGAGCGCATCGTAATTTCTTAATTTTTTTTTATTTGGGTATGCCCCTGCCTTCCGCCGAAAAGGCGTCAGTACGGGTCGGGTCATCCACGGCTGCGTTTCACTCCGGTATCTCGATGAAAAAATCGAGACACAGCTCCTATCGTCGCTCCCTTCCTACCCCTCATACAAAAACAAGCCCAAAGGAATATGGATAATTAAAAAATCAAAGTACGAGCATGGGAATAATCAGAAACTTTTACGCACAAATAAAATAGCACCAAAGCGTTGCACATTGGTTTTGAAATCACCCGTTTCCTGTATAGGATTGAGATTTCTTTTGCCAGTCAATTGCAAGCCAAAGTCAATGTCATTTGAAAAGGACTTCAAGAGATTTACATTCAGTGTAGCTACTGGCGAGGTTTTATTTAAATTTTCAAATTCACCAGTATATACATTCTCTCCTCTGGTGTAGTTGGTATTGTTGGTATTCAATTCTGCCAACTCATTAGTCACCTTAAGGATCTGACTCAAACCTATACCAGGTTGTATTGAAATTTTGAAGCCAGCTTTTTGCATTAGCTGCACATCTGCAAGAAGATTAAATTCGACAGATGATATAGTATGATTGTTGTGCAAATCTACCATTAGCGACTCTTCATTCGTGCTAGGCGCATCAGATCTCAAGAGTAGTACTTCATTATCAATAAATCCAAGTGGTGTAGCCATAGTTAAAACTTGGGACTGACTAGTTAAAGAGTTATCCACATTCAATTGGCTATTATGCCCCGAAGAGAATCTTGCCGATTGATGATTGAATTGAGCAGATAAACCTATTTTCTTATTAAGCGCTTTTCCCACTTCAATAAAAACGAAAGATCCATTTCCATCACTATTTTCATAAGCTGCTGGTTCCACTGCGGACTCAAAGGCATCATTCAAATTGAACTGCCAATTCGTATATCCAAATCCTGCAGTAAATACCCAAGGATTGTAAAGTGGTACTTCGATACCGTTAAGGGCATCTGCAATACTGGAAGCAGGCATGAACACTTCACTATTTAACAGAGGTAATTTTGTAATCACATTTTGGATTAGTACAGTATTGTTATTAGCCTTATCATCATAGTTATCAACAAAAGCATTCTCGTTGGAATCAATAATCTTAGATTTTTTTTGCTCAGGACTAGTTGTAATGTTAGACGCTATTATTTCATTATTTATTATAGGCTGCATAGGACTAGATTGCAGAGTATACTCTGTAGGGATATTAGGCTCTTCGATTGAGCTAGATCCAGATGCCGCAGTTTTAAAATCATTTTGTAGTTTATCTCTGTTCGTCATTGCAACTTTCACAGACCGAACGGGTGTTTCTATGTTTTTTGAAGTTTGTGTGATGAATGAGTTTGATTCAGAAGCCTTTTTCTGAGACTGCAAAGGGGCAGATAATTTTGATTCAGAAGTTTGCGTATTGTCACGCTTGAGACCTGCAATTGTAGATTGCTCCACTACTTTTTCAACTCGCCTATTCTTATCCGGATTATTGAAAAAGAATAAGAGCGGTAAGCCAATCAAAATCAATAAGGCAGCAGCAAATATTAATAAAACAGGCTTGTCCTTTTTATCCTCTTTAAGAATCTCTGCTTCAATATTAGCAAACACCTGATCAGAAGGATCCAACCAATTCTCATCCCTGAGGGAGGACTTGCTAAAAACTTTCCTTATATGTCTAAAAATATCAGGCATAAGAGTTAATCAGATTGTAGTCCTCTTCTTTTATAGTGTTTTTTAATAACCTTTTTGCACGCATCAACTGCGTCTTACTGGTACTTTCAGATATATTTAGTTGATCAGCA
>CALJVI010000010.1 GCA_937974575.1 uncultured Saprospiraceae bacterium
AAATCTTTTGATCGCTCCCGAAAATATGTACGGATGCTTGCGATGAATAAATTGGTCTTTATTCTTTTTTAAAATTACGGTCTTCAAATCTGTGAATTTTTATTCTGCTCCTTTGTATAAAAAACTAAAGGTAAGTAGAAGTAATGAAACTATGAGCACACCTTCTATGGGTTGTACTACATGATAAATAATTTTTGGTGGTATCTCTGTCCAGAAACCCGTAGTAGGTTTGCGGATGAGTCGAGCACCATACTCTGCCCAATCAAATGGTAGACCTAAAGTGTCAAGTAGTTTTTGGAAAGGTACTTTTTGCCATATCAAAAGAAAACCAGTGCAAATAAAAACAAAATACTTGATCCAAGTTTTTTTATGTATGCTTTGTCGATCTGGGTATATAAGTGTAGCTATATCTCTGTGAAATCGTAGAAAAATCAAACCCATAGCACCTCCCAATAAATTCAATATGACATCATTGAAGTCATAATAGTTGGTCCTCTCGGGAGAAAGAAAATAATATTGATATGCTTCGTCAATAGCTCCTAGCAGGGTAACTAGAGCTAAGGTGGACAAGAAATTTTTACATAACGGAAACAGCAAAATGGCCATTACCGCATACTGAATAAAATGTATGATTTCAATATTGACGATAATCAAGATGTTGAGAGAGACGATCATCATCAATAAACAAAATAGGAAGTAGAATATAGGATACTTTGGCTCCTTAAGTAATCTGGCCTGCCGGACTAAGGCAAAAGTAAAGCCTCCTAAAATCATCATCCCGATGACTAGAATAGTCAAATCATACTGACTCCTAGGTACGCCTTTGAATAGTGCAGCAATATTGACTCCCACAAACTCATGTGGTAAGCTCACTAGCAAGAAGAACAAGAAAACAATAACTATATTGAATAGCTTATTGTTAGATAAATGAGTTAGAATTTTAATCACAGCATAAAATTAATTTTTTAAGGAGATTGATTGTCTAATTGAGAAATAAAATCATTTTTTAATTTTACATTTACAGGCATTCGAAACAAAAATATGGTATCGCTTGTATATTTTTTTAAAGCTTAAATACAAATTATGACACTTGATGATATAGTAAAAGGCATCCAAAGTAAAGCAGATGAGGCTGATCCGATAGGATCTTCTTTAAAAATCAATATCGGTGAAAACATTGTCTATATCGATGGTACTGGTGATAGTAATCAAGTATCTTCTGAAGACAAAGAGGCTGACTGTGTGGTTTCTATCACTGAAGAACACTTTAAAGACCTTATCAAGGGAGACTTGAATCCTATGATGGCTTTTATGAGTGGGAAAATAAAAATCAAAGGTGATATGGGTGTAGCTATGAAGTTGCAGTCATTTCTGGGATAGAATCAATCGACTCCGTTTTAAAATATTCTCCAAATGGCAGAGGTTCATCTACGGTCTAGTGACTAATAGATTGAACCTCTGCTAATTTTGGGACCTTTGTAAGCTCGCCCAATATATTCTTTAGGCTTCTGTATTTCCTTTGTAGGCAACTATAGATTTATCAATGCTCTGTCTGAGGATCAGGATCAGCATGCTCCTGCTCAGGAGTCGTAACTGGAACTTGAGACGACTTTCTACTTTCCACAATAAGAGAACCTGTCATAATCAATGCTGATATAATAATCACATACAAGAGAATCCCTTCATCAAAACCTGGATTCTTGATTTCGATAGGAAGCTGATAAAAAAGTAAAACGGTTATCAAACCTCTGGGTGCGATGAACAACTCTGGAAGTAGATCTTTTCCATAAAGAAGTCGCAAAAAAATAATTCGCACAAAATATAGTACAATCAAAACTGCTACACTAATACAAAACACATTGAAGCTCACCAATGAAGAAAGCGTGATACTAAGTCCAAAAACAACGAAGAAAAAAGTTCTAACTACAAAGGCGGTTTCTAAAGTAATAAGATGAAATTCTTTTTCAATGACTTCAATCGGATCTTTCTCCTTGTTGGGATTGTAGCTCTTTTTGAATATTTTGAAAAACTTCTGATGATTAGATAATGCCAATCCAAAAAATAAAATAATCAACAGCGCACCATAAAGATGCAGAAACACCTTACCACATGCATAGAGCAACAATAAGATAGCAATCAAAAGAAATAATCTGGTGTGTCCTTTGATATCTTTAAAGATGAATATTAGAGAGTAGCTGGCTACTATGGATATCACTAAGGTAATGATCAGACTGACTACAAAGTTGATACTTGCCTGCTGTGCTCCTTGTTCATTCATATTCAGTAAAAAATAGAATATCATAATCCCTAGAATATCAGAAAAAGCAGACTCATAGATCATAAACTCTTGTTTGATCTTGGACAACTTTCCAATACTCGGAATAATGATAGCACTTGACATAATGGCTAAGGGCGTACTATGAATCATGGCTTCCGTGAAATTCATGTCGAAAAACTGCTGTAATACCAATGCGATCCCAAAAATCGAAAACAACAAACTTAACAGTGCAATCAAAACTGCTCGCCCGATAAGTGGAAGTTTTTCTTCGTTGAACTCTAAATCTAAAGCGGCTTCCATGACAATCATGATCACTCCGACGGTCCCTAATACTTTGAGCGCTGCTTGTAAGGTACTACTCGGGACAGAGATATGCATGGAATCTAGACCTAGCTTCATAAATATGCCTAGTAAAATCAACATTAGGACAGCGGGTATGTTGGTCTTCTCGGCTATTTTGCCAAATAGATAAGAGAGAACAATAATAGAAGAGGCTGTTATAATTTGATAATAAGGATCACTGAGATCAAAACCTGCTGAGAGGTATACCATAGATTTACTTTTTTAAATTTAGCCTAAATTAAGAAGAAATTGCTAATTTTTCGAGACTCTGAATAAAGGCCAGCGCAGTATTTTTCCAAGAATACTTAGAAGCATGCAGCAAGGATTTTTGCCTCCAATCCAATTGCAAAGCCTGATTGTTAAGAACATTTCGAATCTTAGCAGTTATTGTAGTGGGATCCAAATTGTCAAAATATATAGCTGCATCCCCTGCTACTTCCTTTAATGCACCCTCTCCCGAGAGCAAGCATGGGCAGCCACAAGCCATAGCCTCCAATACAGGTAAACCAAAACCTTCATAGTGACTAGGTAAGACTAAACATTGGGCATGTGTATATAATATAGGCAAGAGATTTCTTGGCACATAGTCTGTCAAGATAATATCTTGTTTGTATTCACTTTTATCAATGGCAGCATGTATTTCTTGAAAATCCCAACCTTGTTTTCCTGTAAGTACTAACTGAAAATCAGACCCTGGATCATCACGTCTTAATGTCTCAAAAGCAGTAAGTAAGAAAGGGATATTTTTTCGAGGTTCAAGTGTTCCTACGTGTAAGATAAAAGGCTTACTGATTCCCAAGGTAGAAATAGCATTGGCATCAAAACTTGGCTTATACTGCTCCCCTATTCCAAGTTGTATTACTTCTATTTTGTTTTCTACACCGGAAATAAAAGAATTGATATCGTCTTGGGTTTGTGAAGAATTGCATAGAATCAAATGAGACTTTTGCAATATCTTGGGTAGTAATATTTGGTGCATCTTGCGACTAGCACGGCCATGAAATTTCTGATGCGTGATAGGTGTCAAGTCATGTATATAGGTCACTTGCGGTAAAGTCTCTGGCAATCCAAAAGGTCCAAAGTGCGCTAACTCAACCACCATATCAAAATTATTTTTCTTGATATATTTTGGAACTGCCGTAAACAACCTTGCACGATGATGTACCAGTAGTGCTTTTTTTATAGGAAATACAACCTCTTTGAGGTTCTTGAATTCATCTTTCTTTTTTGCTCTAAAAACATGAATGTCATGCTCCGTATTGAGCTCATCCAGAGCATGCAAGAGTTCTTTGCAAAAAACATGAATTCCTGCATATTGGGTATCTAATGGATCTGAAAGAAAGGCAATTTTCATTCTATTTTTCTGAAGCTGTACTTTGGTATAAAGATATATAATTATCTACAGTCTGAGACAAATCGAAACGCTTAGATGTTGTTTCGCTCCAGTTCCCATGTATCGCTTGTTGCATAGCAGAAGCTAAACCTTTTGCATCAAAGCTTTCCATTTGTAGGTATTTGCCAGAGACTACTTCCGCAAGTGCCCCTTGTCCAGAAGAGATGATAGGTGTTCCTATAGCCATAGTCTCCACTGCTGCAAAGCAAAAACCTTCGCTATAAGAAGGAATCACTACTGCTGAACTATTTGCAATTACTTTCTGCAAGTCTTTGAATGCCAGGTTATGCTGGAGAGCGATTTTGTCTCTTATCTTCAACTCATCCATCATGGCAAGGATCTGATTAAGGAAGGGTTTAGGTGCAGTAGGGATAATCATTTGATAAATCGCTTTTGTATTAGATTCTGCCAGAATTTTAATCGCTTCCAAAAGTAAGTCTATCCCTTTTGACATGCCAAGCCGCCCAAAAAAAGTAAATACGAAATCTTGACTCGGGTCAGTATGTTTGACTCTTTCAAAATCCTCGTAGTCAATGCCATTGTAGATCATATCTACTCGGCTAGCATCTACGCCTTGTTGGATCAAGGCATCTCGTGTGAATTTGGAGACCGCTACAAATCTGTGAAAGCTGAGCTTCAATAACATTTGCTCAAACATATAATGCAGTCGTGCACCTATACTAGACATATATGGCAATCTAAACCAGAGCTTGCCCCATACTTCATGAAAGGTTATGATCACTTTCTTGTTTCGCAGCTTTCCAGCCAGCCAGGCAGGTAATGCCGCATTGTAGGAGGTAGTATGAATCAAATCACACTTCTTTGCCAGCTTAAAAGCTGCAAAAAACGCAAAAATGGTAAAAAAATAACGGTTGAAATATTTTTTACGATGGACAGTAACCTTGCCGTTTGTCTCAAATGGCAGGTCTATATCACTTTTTAAGGTGGTCAAAACAACTACTTCGTGATTTTGCTCGGAAAGCTTGACAGCAAGACTTTTGAATAGGGTCTCTACTCCACCAATATGTGGGTAGTAGTTCTCTAGAACAAATAGGATTCTCATCCTACTTTCGCTTTTTTATTTTTTTTTAAAGGGATACTATGTTCTTCGCTTTCCTGCTTATCCAGCTTTGCTTTTTCGTCGATAGCAATTTTACGCACTAGATCCGTCATTTGGTGCTCTAATTTTTCTATGGTTGAAGAAAGATAGAAAACAAACAAGAATAAAAGGGCAATGGAAACAAAGATAACTGCAGTAACATTGCTTCTAAAACCAAGAATAGAGGCAATTTTCATAGAAACGGGGTTAGGAATGATGGCCATCAGGGTAATAGACACCCAGAAAAGGACCCAAACGACCATCGCAACCAGTGTGCGCTTTCGTTTCATATACTGCACCACAGTCCTGTATATAAAGAAGATTCCAATAATTGGAGCCAGCCATTGATAAATTTCTAGTTGTGCCAATAGAATCATTAATTAGTCTTGTTATAACTATTACGTGTGATTATTAACATGAGTTGGGTATAGCAAGGTTAATATCAGATATTAGAGTGGAACTAACATCAATATGCTGCTGCCGCAAGTTAGAAATAATATTCATCCATTGCTCTGAGAAGGATGTTAAATTGCAATCCTTATTACATTTTAAGCGTAGAAACTATTTTTTGGACCATATCATCGTCTGTTTTCTCTGCTGCATTAAAAATAGCAGCCATATCCTCAGGACTTGCATGGGTATGTGCTTTTTCTGTAATCAGCCCATTTATCCAATCCAATCTCTTAAATTCAACTGCCCATTGTAATAGGGTTTTATCTTCAATTTTATGATCAAATGACACATTCCGCTTAGCCAATACGGGCAATATAGCTACTGACCCTTTTTGAATTGCTTTGATAATAGGTGAAATTCCGTCTTTTCCACCAAAAAACGGATCTGCTCCATGCTGAAGCAGTAAATCCATCATTCTTGGATCCATGTAAGCTAAAAACTGGGGTGAAAAAGACTGTTTTTCATCATTAAACTTGGCTGCTAAATCCGCCTCCTTTGCAAATGCGATGCTTAATAACTCATAAAGTTGATGTTGCACACTGCTACTCAGTAATGGGTAATTATTACTATCATCTTTGAGAAACACATCCGCACCGTGATCTACTAAGAAAATTGCTAATTTCTCCTTACCGCCTTCTATCGCTAGCAATAAGGGAATTTCGCCTTTATCGAATACATTGAGATTCTCTACCTTATCAGTAAGAACTTTGACGGCCTTTGAATCTTGACTCTTGATAGCAGCTATGAGCGAAGCAATTGGTGTATTCTCTGAACCATACTTTTGAAGAACCGCCTCTTCTGCTTTGACCTCTTCTGCTTTTATTTTTTCTGGAGTATGGATAATGGTTGATTCCTCTATGTTGGGCAATGATTTATTAAGCTTAGCAGCTTTGGCTTTTTGTGCTTGCTCTTTTAAAGCTTTATGTGTTGCCTGGTCTTTTTCGAGTTGCATCCGCTTAAGCTCTACTGCGTCATCAGTCAATAAGGCATGAATATTCTTGTATCCATTTTCGCTGGCTGCTTGGATAGGCGTTTTGCCATCGAGGTTCGGAAAATTGGGTGTAGCCCCTTTATCCAAGAGTAAACGAACAAGGGTTTCATTCTCCCAAAAAACGGCTTTGTAAAGTGCAGATTCTCCATCCTTTCCTCTGACGTCAGGATTCGCTTTGCGGGACAAAAGCATCCCAACTATCAGCTCATTATTGTTATCAATAGCAATTGGCAAGGCATACCTCTCCAAACCATCTGGTTTATTGGGATTGACCCATGCATTGAGTGCCTCGGCAACTGCAGACGGATCACTATTGGTCACGGCGATGATGAGATCAGAATTGTCCAATTTGAATTTGTCAAAAAGGGAGAATCCTCCTTTTCTCAAATTATTGTCTACGAGTTGGTAGAAAGCTTTTATATCCATTGATAGTATTAAATCCTTTAACTTTGTTGTCATGATGACCACTAAAGGTCGGCTAAAAATAATGAAAAATTCAATTGACACGCTATGAGTAGAGCAATTAAGATAGAGAATTTTGATCCCAACGGTGTAGGAGTGCACAATGGTCACTTCATTGGACTTCCTTTTGCAGAGGAAGACGCTCAGGTAATTATGATACCCGTCCCTTGGGATCTTACGGTTTCATCAGGTACAGGGACACATACTGGACCTGAAAATGTATTGAAATCATCTTATCAGCTGGATTTATATGACGATTATCTAGCGCAGGCCTGGCAAATGGGGATATATATGCAAGAGATAGATCAAACTATAAATGCAAGTAATATCAAATTTCGACCTGATGCCGAGAAATATATTATGGCTTTGGAAAGTGGACAAGAAATTTCCAAAGAACTTCAAGAAGAAGTAATCCAAATCAATACGGCATGTGAGGAAATGCTGCGTTTAGTGCAATCTAAATGTGCTGCAATACTAGAAGCGAATAAATGCTTTGGAATTATTGGAGGAGATCACTCAGTAGCACTAGCAGGAATCAAAGCTTGTGCAAATAAGTATAAAGCGTTTGGCATCTTACAAATAGATGCGCATATGGATCTACGCCATGCTTATGAAGGCTTTACCTATTCGCATGCTTCTATTTTTCATAATGCCATGCAAGTAGAACAAGTAAAAAAACTGGTGCAAGTTGGCATAAGAGATTATTGCCAAGAAGAGCTAGATTTTGCAAAAGAGCATAAGCAAAGGATTGTAACATTTACGGATAGCAATATCTCTGAACAGCTATTCACAGGCAGTACTTTTGCAACTGTTTGTGAACAGATCATCGATTCTCTGCCAGAGCAAGTGTATATCAGTTTTGATATAGATGGATTGATGCCTACATACTGCCCAAATACAGGCACGCCTGTTCCTGGTGGTATTAGTTTTAATCATGCCAAGTACCTCCTCAAAAGCCTAGTCGAAAAAGGTAAGAAGATAATAGGGTTTGACCTCTGCGAAGTGGCAGGTATAGGGAATAGCTATGATGGAAATGTAGGGGCTAGAGTAGCCTATATGCTGTGCAATTATATGGGTAAAAGTCAAAATCTTATTTAGAGAAATTTGACTACCTGCTTGGTGCATTAGTAAAAACATACTGTGATGATTCATAAGAGACTTAAAACCTTCTCATTGGGTCACTTTTTTTTGGACTAGTGATGTGTAGGGGTGACGACCGTAGGAAGGAAGTGCGCGCACCGAGACGGATGTCGAGTCCCGAAACGTAACGACTCCAGACTATGCATCCAAGAATCCCCAAAATCTCTGGTATCCAATCATATATCAACTAATACACTTATGTTAAAAATATAAACTCATAGTCTGGAGTAGGCCCCAAATGATATATTTGCAATCAAGACGAAGTACGCCTTAAATGGAATGAAAAGCGGGATTCTTTCCCATCAAAAGAGGAATTTTGTATCTTGTACATCCGACAATAAAAAAATGACTAAAGAACTAGGACAGATAGTAAGTGTGTGTATGATGATTGGCCTCCAATTCATGTTCAATAGCCTATGTGCGCAAGAGATTACGCTTATGCTTATAAAGCAAGAAGTATCCTGTGCGGGGGTCGATGATGGTAGAGCAAGTGTACTGCCTAGTGGTGGCGAAAGTCCATATGAATATCAATGGTCGAACGGTGAAACCACTCAAACGATAGTCAATCTGAGTCCTGGTACTTACGAAATAACTGTTACTGACGCAAATGGCCTGGAGGCAATAAGTGCTGTTGGTCTATTTGATGTACTACCTCTAGAAGTAAAACTGATAGCTGAAGATGGCATATGTGGTGACCTTGGAAAAATAACTGCGAAGGTAAGTGGAGGTCTAGGCCCATTTCAATATAACTGGAGTAATGGAGACTTTACCTCTAAAATAACGGAGCTGCAACAAGGCTCCTACTCTGTCATCGTAACCGATAGAAATGCCTGCCCCATCGAAAAATCTGGAGATGTAATTGTGCATGGAGATGGACTAAAACTGTCTACAGACTTTATGATCCCTAGCTGTGCAGGAAGGGCCGATGGATATATTTCTGTAAGTCAGACTGGAGGTAAATTGCCTGTCGAATATACGTGGAGCAATGGCAGCAATGAAACTTCAATTGAGGACTTGAAGGCAGATACGTATTCAATATTTGCCAAGGATGATTTTGGCTGTACGAATGGCTTAGTCATCATACTGCCCGATCCGGATTCGCTTACCGTGGATATCTTAAACCAAAATAATTCGCTATACGCCGATGTGCAAGGAGGTACTCCAAGCTACGAATATACCTGGAGCAACGGTGTGACAGGCAGCAGCGTGATCAGCAATCTTGCGGAAGGCGACTATGGACTGACTGTCGAAGACGCCAATGGTTGCTCTGATATGGCTACGAGTGAAATCTTAGCACCCCTAAGTAATGATCACATTGAAAACATCCTGTCTTTTTCTATACAGCCAACGCTCGTACAGTCGCAATTGCAAATCAACATGATGCTGGAGAAGGCCCAAAAACTGAGCTACCATCTTCTGTCTAGCAAGGGGGAAATGATCAGCACCTACAGCACTACAGAAAATAATATTCAATTTTCGTTTCCTAGGATGGAGGAGTTGGTACCAGGTATATATATCATAAAAATAGTAGCAGAAGATGGATGGATCATTTCCGAAAAGTTCATCAAAATTTAAATAGCAAAACTTTCCTATTATCAAAGTATCCCCTCCTCAAACCAAAGGCACCTTTTACGAAAAGTATAAGGTACTTCTATGGATGTGTCTTGTGATTTTGCAACAAGCGATCTTACTCTTCACTATGGACGGAACGGGTGACGACGGCGATAGTATAGAGCATTTTTTCTTTAACAAACATGTATTTGATTACCCGCACCTACTGATCCACTCTTGGGGGAAACCTGTATTTGTGCTCGCCTCCTGTGTCTTTGCACAACTAGGATTTATAGGCATCAAACTGTTTAACTCTATAGCTGCCATTGCAGCAGCCTTCTTAAGCTATAAGCTCGCTAAGAAAATAAATATCCCTTTTGCCGAATTGGCTATCCCCATACTGATGTGTATGCCCGACTACTTGTTGCTGAGTTTATCGGGCTTGACAGAACCCCTATTCTCATTGATGGCTATAGCATCCTTGTTGTTATTGGCTAATGAAAAAAATATGTGGGCTGCCTTACTCATTTCATTCATGCCTTTCTCTCGGCCCGAAGGACTATACTTTATAGCTATTGCTGGAGCTTATTTTATACTTAAAAAAAGATGGTGGAAATTCATTCCTTTCTTGCTGGCTGGTCATATTTTCTACACTCTAGTTGGAGTCTTGGCATTTGATGAAACATGGTTGTGGATCTTTACCAAAAATCCCAATGCCATGATAGATCCGGCCTATAATCAGACGGGTAGATGGCTGCATTATGTGCGTGGTCTACAATCCATACTCGGCTTGACCAGCTATGTTTTTTTCTGGATAGGCTGTCTGGCCATGAGCATCCCTATCCTTTTGCATTTGAGAAAATTTCAAGAAAAACTAATCCCCATTTTGATATTGGGTACCACTTTTAGTGTCATTGTAAGCCATACCATATTTTGGAAATTTGGTCTTTTCAAATCCTTTGGGCTTACTCGAAATTTACTAACGGTAGCGCCAATGATGTCTATTATTACACTTGCAGGAATGCAAAGTATTTGGCAACTCTTACGCCTGCCTCCAAAGGGTCAACATATTGCCAATATCGGATCCATACTTTTGATGGTTGGCTTTTTATATTATGGGTCACCATATACCACCACCAAATTTCCTGATGACTTTCAACTATCTGCTTTACAGCTGAAGTCTGAAGAGGTAGCTGCATTCATCCAGAAAGAGTACCCTCGTACTTATATGACTTATCACTATTATCCACATCTAAGCCTAGCTATGGATATAGATCGATTTGACTGGAGACATCACAAACCTTTATTTAAGGAAACTATGGAAAAACCATTGCCTGGAAATGCTATAGTCATTTGGGACGACTGGTTTTCGGTTATGGAAGGGAAAGTCAGCTTAGAGATGCTTCATGCCAATGAAGAGCTCGAATATATACGCAGTTTTAATACCACCGACAAGTATGGTAAAGAAAGGACATTGGCCTTATTCAAAACCAAACTCTGGTTATAAATCTAAAAAAGCAATCAGAAGCGTATGCATTACAACTAATTTGTAACTTTGCGCTTATTACCTTTTATCAAAGCCTTCTTCTATGAGATTATTTAGTTTCCTTATTATTGTTTCCTGCCTATTCCCTTCTTTTGTATCCGCTCAAATTTGGGCAAAGAAGGGATTAAAATTTCAGAAGAATCTGGATAAATATTACCAAGACACTTTGACCTCTCCCCTTCCTGCTGCAGATGTAGCAGACTTTAAAGGGCATCCATTTTTCGTACCTAATAAGAAATATAAAATAAAGGCTAGTTTTGAAAGAACACCTGATGCCAAGCCATTCCAGATGCCCACCTCTACGGATCGTCTGCCCATCTATACACAATATGGTATAGCTACATTTACGATTGATGGGAAGGAGTATACCTTGAATGTCTACCAAAATCAAAAATACAAAGAGACCTTATTTCTCCCATTTTATGATTTGACCAATGATGAATTCACTTACGGCGGAGGTCGATATCTTGATCTAAAGTATCCAAAAGGGGGAAAGATAAAACTGGATTTCAATCAGGCGTATCACCCATATTGTGCTTATAGTGACCAGTACTCTTGCCCTATTCCTCCATTTGAAAACAGATTAGATTTGGCGATAATGGCGGGTGTAAAATTGGCAGAAAAGTATAAGCATTAAGACCTTGGGATGTATAATCATTCGCAAAGAAAGATTATCAATTATGCAGCTGAGCACTACTTCTGACCAAAACCAATACCCCGTTTATTGAATACGAATCCACTCTTGTCGAGCTTAAATTTACTAGCATCCTCAAGGGTAATTAAATTTTCTGTTTGAGCATCCACATAGTCCATATCGGCTAGTCTGATGTTTTGATACTTTATGGTTTCAGAAACCACATTTCTTACAGTACGTGCATTT
>CALJVI010000011.1 GCA_937974575.1 uncultured Saprospiraceae bacterium
GAATTTATGCAGGACTTTGACTACCGCTATTAGTGTACATTTTCTTGAAAATGGACGTTTTTGCGATGCAGGTAGGTTACTGTTCTCTTTCGGTGAACCATAAAGTACACAAAAGGCTCAAAGACCACAAAAGGGTTTTTCTAGCTTTGTGCGCTATTGTTTCTTTGTGTTGAAAGCGAAGTTGTTCTTTCTCGGGAAATTACAAAGTGGACAAAGGATCAAAGTCCATAAAAGGGTAGATTCTGATTTTATATTCTATTGCTTTTTTGAAGTGGAAAGACCTATTTTCTCTCTTTTCATAACGAAATCTACATGGGAGATAGCCCCCAGTATCCTTATCAATAAGACTTTTAACATAACCCATATTGGCAACTGTATTGCTATTTGCTCGTAAATAACAAGGTTAGTGCATGGCGCTAGCGATTGAATATTGCGTATAAATTGCGATATTAGACTTTTATATCATATGTCAAACACACCACAAATCAGCGTCGTAGTGCCCGTCTATAATGAGATGGCCAACTTGGAGGTGCTGTATGATGCGCTCAGTGCGACCATGCAGGGGGTAGGACGTAGCTATGAAGTGGTATTTGTAGACGATGGGTCGAGTGATAGCAGCTTTGAGGTGATCAAGCGATTACATGACAAAGACAAGCGAGTAAGGGGCTATTCTTTTTCTCGAAACTTTGGGCATCAGACAGCACTCTTTGCAGGATTGTCCCAATCACGTGGGGACTTGATCATCAGTATGGATGGTGACATGCAGCATCCGCCAGAGATGATTCCGGAGCTGATAGCCAAGTATGAAGAGGGCTATGACATCGTCAATACCAAGCGCATCGATGCTGCATCTACGGGCTGGTTCAAGCGACTCACTTCGCACTGGTACTATAAGATGCTCAATGCACTTTCGGATGTGCCGATAGAACCAGCAGCGGCGGATTTTAGATTGATGAATCGCAAGGCAGTGGATGCGCTCAACAGTTTGCCAGAGGCACATCGCTTCACTAGAGGACTAGTGGGATGGATGGGATTCAGACAAGCGATCGTCCCTTATCAGGCAGCAGCGCGTCATGCTGGATCAAGTAAATATACCTTTTTTAAGATGCTGAGATTTGGCTTGGATGGGATCGTTTCCTTTTCGGTCAAGCCGCTACGCATCGCTTTTTATACGGGCTTTATGGTGAGTATCGGCGCTTTGTTGTATGCCGTATATGCAGTGGTACAGCACTTCACGGGGTCTACAGTAGAGGGTTGGACTTCTATCCTGGTGTCCGTTTTATTTATTGGTGGTGTGACCTTGTTGAGCCTCGGCGTGATAGGGGAGTACATCGCGCGCATATTCAATGAAGTACGTCGACGACCTATGTACTTTTTTAAAGATCAAGTCGGCGAAGAAAAATCAACTGAGCAATAGCATGGCAAAATCCAAAGACAAAAAGAAGCTTAAAAAAGCGAAAAATAAAAATCAAGTTACGGTATCTACTGGCATAAAGTGGGGATACTTGCTGGCTGCAATATTGGCCGGATGTATCGTCTATGCGACGATCTTCGGCAACGAATACCTCAACTACGATGACGATATCTATGTACATGAGAATCCATTGATTCGCAATATGAAGATAGGGACCTTGTTTGGTGAAAATTATGCTTCGCAGTATTCGCCAATGGCGATGACCATCATGGCTGTGCAGTATAAGATTTCAGACAGTATTGGCATTCCTGACAGTATTGGCTTTATTCGATTTGGCAGTTTGCTGGTCCATCTACTCAGTGTACTTTTGATATTTTTGATATTTCGCCGATTGACAAAATCTGATTGGATGGGCGGTGTGATAGCCATACTGTGGGCAGTGCATCCTTTGCAAGTAGAGTCTGTAGCATGGTTGGCCGCAGCGATGAAGATAGGTACCTATACTTTGTTTTATCTGACAGCGATCTGGTTTTATTTGAAATATTTGGATGATACCAAGGACAAGAAGTTTCTGATTTTTTCGGTACTCACGATGTTGGTCAGTGCGCTCTGCAAGGAGCAGGCTGTAGCTTTGCCTTTGATGCTATTGGCGATAGATTATTTTTACCGACGACCTATATTTTCGGCTAGCGTACTTATAGAGAAGGCTCCTTATTTTGTATTGTCTATAGTATTTGGATTGGTGACTCTGAGCGCTACGGCTGGTGCCCTCGATGGAGAAATCATAGCCGATGGAGGCAATCAATTCAATATTTTTGAACGATTCTTTTTGGCCTTACATACGCTCACGGCCTATGTGCAGCGCACGATAGTTCCGATCAATTTGTCTTTCTTTTACACCTATCCACTCAAGGGAAGTATTCCTCCGACAGTGTATCTCAATTCGATTTTGACGCTCGGACTCTTGGGGGTACTAGCTTGGGCATTGAAGCAAGATAAGCGTTGGTTGGCTTTCGGATTATTGTTCTTTTTTATCAATGTATTTTTCCCAACTTTGACTTCCCTGATGTCTGTGCGTGATGTACTCATGGCAGATCGGTATATGTATGTTCCGATAGCGGGCCTCTTTTTTATTTTTGTTTTTGGGCTGGAGGCTATAAAATCTAAGCTCCCATTTCAGCCACAATTTTTAGGTTTTGCCTTGGCTTTGATTTTTGCGGTGATGGGCTTTATGCGGGTAAAAGTTTTCAAGGATAGTGGGGCACTGTTCACAGATGTGATCAACAAAGAGTCATACAGCAAGCCACCACTCAATCCACATTTAGCATTGGCTTTTAACAATAGAGGGATTTATCGTAAGAGACAGGGTGACCTCAAAGGGGCACAAGCCGATTATGAGATGGCGATCCGAAGTAATGCCGCTTATCCGAATGCATATCTCGGCAGGGGAAATATTTATTTCAATGCGGGCCAAGATGATAAAGCACTAGTAGACTATAACAAGGTAGCAGAATTGGACCCTAAAAATGGGTACAATTATTCTGCCCGTGGTTCGATCTATGCCAAGAAAGGGCAGTTCGATTTGGCGCTACAAGATTTGAATAGAGCTGTTGAGTTTGAGCCGTATTTGCCAGATGCATATTCCAATCGTTCATTGGTTTATCTCAATATGGGTAAGCCTATGGAGGCTATTGCGGACGTTGATAATTACCTGAATATCAAGCCCAATACGGCGGATATGATAGAGCTCAAGGGCGTTTGTTATATGCGATTGGGTAAGTATGAGGAGGCTTTGAAGCACATCAGCAATGCGATTAGATTGGCTCCCAATAAACCGAGTTTTTACAACAATCGTGCGAGTGCGTATGATCAGTTGGGCAGGGGAGCAGAGGCAGAAGCGGATCGTAAGCGAGCAGCATCGATGAGGTAGGATTTGGGCGCTTACACCATCTACTCTTAAAGGTGTCGCAAAAGATTTTGAATAGAATTTTTCAAAATCAAGGCAAAAAACGGAGTTATAGCCTTAGCTATAGCGAGTATTTTTAACGCAGATATGGAGAGATTCTATCGGAATATATGCGAAAGTCTTAAGAGTAGATGGTGTAAACCCGTCATCCGCTTGTATGCAGCAGTCAATCTGGCTGTTCAGGATAGTCGCATCTAGTATTCGCTCGGTCGCTCATCCGTCGTTGCTCCTTCCTTCATGGCTCATCTTGACTACTGCATATCGCTTCTACCAGGAGCGCAAAAACTTAGACACTTAGAAATTATTAGTTTCTCAAATTAAAAATGGCTTCAACCAATTTAGGTTGAAGCCATTCTTAATAGTTGATTAATCCTTTATCTTAAACCGTTGCTGGAGTAGGAGTAGGATTTAGCTTTTGCACTCTACTTACCATCTTTACCAAATTCTCTTCAGTGCTGATATCTGAAACATACACCTTGTTCTTAGTCAAGCTTATAAGAGCCTTTCCTGTAGTCTGTCCAATAGCGATGATGTGTTGATTCTCATTAGCTGGGTGATTGTTAAAGTATGTTCTCGCATTGAGCGGAGAGGTGAATACTAAAAAGTCAGCATCAGAAGATTGAGTTTTTTCCTTCGGTACATTTTTGTACACAGGAATATCAACGATATTGGTTTTGTCTGCAATTTTCTTTTGGATAGACTTCAGAGAGCTTTTTGCTCTTGGAAAAGCTACGGTCTGACCATTGGCTATTTGCAAAAATTCTTTCGCTACGGCGGTGCTGTCTCCTTTGCCATGAAAGTCTGCTTTCAGGTCGAATTCTGCAAGCGCTTTTGCGGTACTACTTCCAAAAGTAGCGATCTTCTTGTCTTTGACTTGCTCTGGTTTTACTTTCTTGAAAAAGTACTTTACAGCTGTTTTGCTGTAAAAGAACAACCAATCAGAAGGGGCATCAAAGTCGAAGTCCATGCTAGAGAACTTTACCATAGAGCTACCGTCCGTTTGAAAACCTTGTGCTTCTAGTTCGTTTTTAAATGCGCTTTTTTCAGTTAGCGTTCTGGTAATAAATACTTTTTTCATCAATCGAATATTTCTATTGCTTCTAAATCTAATAAATGAAAGAAAGATAGTGCAGTGACGGTTACGTCGGCCTTTGCTTCGCCTTCGTTTTCGTAAGCTGTACTATGTATCTTTTTATATATGTCTTGTAGTTTCGGCCATTTATAACCTGGACCTACTCCTGGTATTTTACAAAACCATGTTGCCTCGTGCATCATGCAATAGTTATTGCTAGATGCTAAAGAGTGCTCAATACTGGCTCTGTATAATTCTGAACCCGCTACTCCGCCATTGAAAGCTTGATTGTAGCTGATGATATACTTTGCTTTTTTAAGCGCCTCTGCAAAAGGAACCAGTGCTTTTTTTATGTCAATACCTTTTTCCTCAGCAACTTCTTGACTGAGGTGGTGTTTTTTTGCGATTTCTTCACTGATTTTAAACCCTCGCGGTTTAATGATGTCGTCACGACTATCTATCAGTTCCCTATCCTCACTATACAGTATCCAGGATAGGTGAATCATTCTTGGCCAATTGAAAGGATCATTAATCGGTGCCTTCCAATCTTTAGGAGCTCCATTAGCGGAGGTGTCAAAAAAGAGGTACATAATTGATTCTATTTTTAAGACTGCAATTCTTTGAATAAGTCATCCGCCAGCTGAAAATTTGTGCTATAAGATAAACGTTTTCTTACAATGGGACTATCCCAGGTTTTGGCAAAACCAGCCAGTGCATGGAAATTGCCCATAGCATCTTTTTCACAATACACACCGAGCGGCATGTGGCAACCACCTTCTAAAAGCTTGAGTACCTTGCGTTCAACATTGGTACACTCTGCTACCTCGGGGTGGTGTATTTTCTTAATGACCCTTCTCAAGTCTATGTCATCTTCTCTTACTTGGTAAGCAACGACGCCTTGTGCAGGAGCAGGAATAAATTCTTTAGGATGAAGCTTGAATACTTCAAATGCCGATAAATCCAATTCTAGTCGGATCAATCCAGCGGCAGCTAAGAGAATAGCATCTAAGTCGCCATCTTGTAGCTTTTGCAGCCTTGTAGGTACATTACCACGCAGGTCATGTAAGCTGACTCCGGGACATAGATCCAACATCATAGCTTTTCTTCTAGCAGAAGAAGTACCGACCTTTGCATTTTTAGGTAGGGAGAGTGTATTGCTAGGTTTGAAGCTGGTTTTCTTAATGATTAACCAGTCAGCAGGGTTCTCACGTGCAGAAACACCCGCTACGACTAAACCTTCTACATTTTCAGTAGGTAGATCCTTCATAGAGTGCACTGCCAAGTCGACTTCCTTGTTGAGAAGAGCTGATTCTATCTCCTTAGTGAAAAAGCCTTTGCCTTCAATTTTGTCAAAAGAAAGATCTTGGATTTGATCTCCTTTAGTTTTAATAATGTGAAGTTCACTTTCTATCCCGATATCAGCGAGTGCTTGTTGGGCAAAATTGGCTTGCCACAGCGCTAGTCTGCTTCCACGGGTTC
Organism: uncultured Saprospiraceae bacterium; assembly: GCA_937974575.1. Classification (GTDB taxonomy): domain Bacteria; phylum Bacteroidota; class Bacteroidia; order Chitinophagales; family Saprospiraceae; genus JALZVN01. The sequence goes on from CALJVI010000011.1 coordinate 5,932, forward strand.
CTATTTTTATTTTTGATGACATATTATAATTGAGAAAGTGAGCTTAGTAAATCTCGAAATTGTAAATGAATGGTGGAATAATTAATCCACTATTCAAAAGGAAACGCTAAGGTATATAAATTCAATATTTTAGTAACTTTACTCTATGCAAATTTCTGCCAAAAAGTTAGCCGACTTAGTCGGAGGTGTGCTCGAAGGAGACGGAGGGGTTTTGATCCATAAACCTAGTAAAATTGAAGAAGCTCAAGCTGGATCCATAGCTTTTTTAGCCAATCAGAAGTACGAATCATACGTCTACACGACGCAAGCGTCTGCTGTACTCGTGGCAAAAGACTTTGTAGCGAAGCAAAAAATTGATGTTACTTTGATCAGAGTAGATGATGTCTATCAGACTGTTGCGTTTCTATTGGAGCAATTTGGAGCTGAAAAGGTTCGAAAAGGTATTGCCGAACAAACCTCTATTGGGGAGGATTGTCAAATAGCTGATTCTGCATTTATAGGAAACTTTACTGTAGTAGGTGATCGGGTCACTATTGGTGAAGGGGCTCAGATTAATACACAAGTGACTATTGGGCAAGGTGTTAAGATAGGAGCAAATGTCAAAGTATATCCAGGAGTACGTATATATAAGGATTGCGTGATTGGAGATAATTGCATTTTACACTCCAATTGTGTGATCGGTTCGGATGGTTTTGGTTTTGCACCCAAGCCCGATGGTACATATAGCAAAGTGGCTCAGATCGGAAATGTGATCCTTGAAGATAATGTGGAGGTGGGCTCAAACTCAACTATAGACAGAGCTACAATGGGTTCTACGATTATACGCAAAGGAACAAAGCTGGATAATCTGATCATGATCGCCCACAATGTAGAAATAGGCGAAAATACTGTTATTGCTGCTCAGACGGGTATTGCAGGCAGTACAAAAGTAGGATCGCAATGCAGTATTGGAGGGCAAGTAGGCATAGTTGGACATATTAAAATCGCTGATGGGAGTATGGTTCAAGCCCAAAGCGGAATCAACAAGTCTTTGAAAGTAGAAAATGAAAAATGGTATGGCTCTCCTGCTTTGAAGTATATGGATTTTCTCAAATCATATTCAATTTTCCGAAAACTTCCAAAATTGGAGGAAAGACTGCGATTTTTAGAGAAAAAACAGGCATAAAGCCAGCCTTGGCGACTGATTATTAGTAGTTTTGGAGCAAAATTGAGCAAAACTCTAAATGAAGCAGCAAACTATTAATAAATCCTTCACACTGAAGGGCTCAGGCCTACATACAGGAAAGGAGTGTTCCATTACCTTTCATCCTGCAGATCCTAATCACGGAATTAAGTTCAAGAGAATTGATCTCGAGGTGCAACCCTTGATAAAAGCAGATGTATCTAAGGTACACTCTACGCTAAGGTGTACTACCATCGGAAAAGAAGATGGAACGATCAGCACGATTGAACATGCACTTTCAGCATGTTATGCCTTAGGTGTAGATAATTTGCTCATAGAAATAGACGGCCCTGAAGTACCGATTTTGGACGGAAGTGCGCTAGAAATTGTAAAGCGAATCAAAAAGAGTGGAATCATAGCTCAGGATGGAGACAAGGAGGTATACGTCATCACTGAAAACATAGCGTACAAGGATCCAGAAACAGGCGCTGAAATTATAGCTATGCCAGCAGATGAGCTGAGTTTGACCGTACTCTTAGACTTTGATTCTCCAGTATTGGGCTCGCAATATGCCCAGCTTGATGATATCAGTCAATATGAAAAAGAAATCGCTCCATCTAGAACTTTTGTTTTTGTTAAAGAGCTTGAATCACTCATAGATCAAGGTTTGATCAAAGGAGGAAATCTTGATAATGCGCTTGTAATAGCTAATACCGCTTTCTCCAACAAGGAAATTGCAGGATTGGAAAAGAAATTAGGAAGAAAGGACATAAAAATTGAAAAGGAAGGGGTACTTAATACCACAAAATTACGTTTCAGTAACGAGCCAGCTCGACACAAGCTACTTGACCTCATAGGTGATATTTCATTGGTAGGCACCATGATTCAAGGAAAAATTGTAGCTAAGAGACCTGGCCACAGTGTGAATATTGCTTTTGCTAAAGTGTTAAAGCAGAAAATTACTGAACATAGAAAATTGAGAGGAAAACCCTTATACGATCCCACTGTAGCACCAATAATGGATACAGAGGCCATCAAGAAAATGATCCCCCACAGATATCCTTTCTTATTCGTAGATAAAATTATTGAGCTCTCAGAGAATCACGTTGTAGGGGTCAAGAACGTTACCTTTAATGAACAGTTTTTTCAAGGCCATTTTCCTGGTAATCCAGTATTTCCAGGTGTGCTCCAAATGGAAGCCCTTGCTCAAACTGGAGGAATTCTTGCCTTATCTACCGTTGAAGAGCCTGAATTGTGGGATACTTACTTTATAAAAATCGATAATTGTAAGTTTAAGAACAAAGTGGTACCTGGAGATACCCTTATCTTGAAGATGGAGCTCATGTCTCCCATTCGTCGAGGAATTGTCCAAATGCAGGCTATAGCCTATGTCGGAAACAAAATAGTTTCTGAAGGAGAACTTACAGCACAAATTATAAAGCGTAAATAAATAATGAAAATTCAGGAAATCAAAAACAATCTTGCCTTCATACATCCTAGTGCAAAAATAGGACACAATGTGAGCATTAGCCCCTTTACTTATATCGATAGAGATGTAGAAATTGGAGACAATTGTTGGATAGGACCTAACGTGACTATTTTCAGCGGATCTCGCATTGGAGAAAATTGTAAGATATATCCTGGAGCAGTTATCTCAGGTACGCCACAAGATCTTAAATACAAAGGAGAAGAAACACTTACTTTTATTGGTAATAACACCACTATCAGAGAATATGTAACTGTTAATAAAGGTACCAGTTATGCCAATAAGACCGTAGTTGGGGACAATTGCCTTCTTATGGCTTATGTGCATATCGCTCACGACTGTATACTTGGTAATAATGTAATCTTGGCCAATAATGTAAACTTAGCTGGTCACGTTGAAATTGATGATTTTGCCATACTTGAAGGCTTGGTTGCGGTGCAGCAATTCCTAAGGATAGGGGCGCATAGCTTTATTGCCGGAAACACTATGGTACGTAAGAGTGTACCTCCTTTTGCAAAAGCAGCCCGTGAACCTATTTCTTATGCAGGTGTAAATTCAATCGGCTTGTTGAGAAGAGGCTATACAGAGGATCAAGTAAAGCAAATCCAAGACATCTATAGAATTTTATACATCAAGACAAATAATACCACCCAAGCGCTATTGGAAATAGAAACTACAGTAGACGTTACAAAGGAGCGTGATCAAATTCTTGATTTCATTAGAAACGCTGATCAAGGTATAATGCGTGGTTTGCGTACTTCAAAAACAAAATAAGTGTCCTGCTCTCGTATTGTATTGGAGGAAGTCGCTAAAAAATTCCAACATAAGTGGATTTTTAAGGACCTAAAATGCACTTTTCAAAAAAATGATATTGTCTCTGTTCGTGGTCAAAACGGTGCAGGAAAATCAACATTGCTTAAAATCATTTCTGGGCATCTTACACCAAATCAAGGAGCAGTTTCTTATTTGGATCACAAGGAAAAGCAAATAGCTAGAGATGATATTTATAAAGAGGTCGCTTTTGCAGCGCCCTACATTAGCCTGTTGTCCAGACTGAATCTTTCTGAAAATATAGATTTCTATAGAAAATTCAAATCCCTGCAAGGCGGTTTGGATACTAAGACTTTGATTGACCTTATGGGGCTCAAAAGTGCTTCACATAAGGAGCTTCGTTTTTTTTCCTCAGGTATGTTGCAAAGGGTAAAGCTTGCTTTGGCTATGTGTACAGACAGCAGCATTCTTATATTGGATGAGCCTACCTCCAATCTGGATGAAGCAGGCATTGTCTGGTATCAGGAAACACTAAAGAAATATTGTAAAGATAGAATGGTGATTATTGCTTCCAATGTGGAACATGATTTTACATTGTGCAATAGGTCGATATCGGTATTAGACTTTAAAGCAGTTAAAGCTAAATTTAGTTAAAGCTTGTCACTGATGTCTTGTAGAAAGCCTTTCAACTCATTGAGTTTTTTCAAAGCCTGGTATTTTCTTTCCAATTTATTCTTGTTGGATTCTATTTCTAGTTGAGCACCTTTTAAGGTAAATCCTCTTTCTTTGACGAGGTGGAAAATGATGCTGAGTTGTTCAATATTTTTTTTGGTGTATTTTCTTTCTCCTTTGCCATTCTTATGAGGCTTGAGTATTTCAAACTCTGATTCCCAGTATCGGATCAATGATTTTGAAATATCAAAGAGTTTGGCAACCTCTCCGATAGAGTAGTACAGTTTTTCGTCGCTGAGTGTTTTGATGTCCATAGTGCGAATTTCGCTAAAAATAGCGAATACACTAAACTAATTGTAATATTAAGCATCTAATTTTTTGACTAACAAGGCATTGGTCTTTTTAGGATTGGCCTTCCCTTTAGAAATCTTCATTATTTCACCCATGAAAAATCCAAGGAGTCCTTTTTTACCTCCTCGGTAAGCTTTGACTTTTTCTGGATAGGCGACTAGGGTGTGATCAATCCAGTCAGATAGTTCATCTACATCCGAAGACTGAATCAAGCCCAGCTGCTCTGCGAGTATCTTCGCAGAAGTATCAGGATTGAATAGGAGAGCTTCAAACAGAGATTGGTTAGCAGTACTGGAGCTGATAATATTTTTAGCGACCATGTCTAGCATTTCTTCTGTATGCTTTAAGTTCAAGGCTAATTCTTGGATGGGTACTTTCTTATTTTTGCAGAATGGAAGTATTTTATTGACCAGCAAATTGGCAAATGCTTTTTGATGGCTATGGTTTTGAGCATAGCTTAGAAAGTACTCGGCTACTTGGGGTTCGGCACTAATGATTTTTGTATCTGATTCAGAGATGGCATATGTGCTCATTATGTTTTCCTCAAATACCCAAGGAAGCAAAGGTAGATTCTCTTTTTGTACTTTTATTTCATCCTCCGTGATTTTTAAAGGTGGTAAGTCTGGATCGGGAAAGTACCGGTAGTCAGGCGCATCTTCTTTGGATCTCAAAGGTGTCGTTTCGCCAGTCTCAGGGTTGAAATTGAGTGTGTTTTGCGATACGATTTCACCAGACTCCATTATTTTGATCTGGCGTCGCGTCTCATACTCGATGGCTTGCTTGGCAAATTTCATTGAATTTACATTCTTGACCTCACAGCGATTATTATAGTTTTGTGCTCCTTTTTTGCGCACAGAAACATTGACATCGCATCGTAGCGAACCCTGTTCCATATTGCCGTCGGAGATGTCAAGGTATCTTACCAGTTGTCTTAGTCGGTAGAGAAAAGCTTCCACTTGCTCACCAGATCTAAAATCAGGTTCTGTAACAATTTCCAATAAAGGAGTCCCTGCTCTATTGTAATCCAATAAAGTCTTGGTAGGGTCTAGGTGATGAATGGATTTTCCAGCATCTTCTTCCAAATGTGAATGATGTAATCTGATGACTATACCTTCGTCGAGCGTGACCTTGCCACCAATGAGAACAGGATTTTTGTCCTGAGTGATTTGATATCCTTTTGGAAGATCAGGGTAGAAGTAGGCTTTACGATCAAAAGTACTACTTGGATTTATTTTGCTCTCCAAGGCAAGACCCAATCTTATGACCTTAGGAATAAGAGCCTCGTTTATTTTAGGCAAGGTTCCCGGGTGAGCAAGAGAAATAGCACTTACTAAAGTATTTGGCGCAGATCCATAGAAAGTACTGTCTCCACAAAAGATTTTACTTTTTGTATTGAGCTGTACATGCACCTCCAAACCTATGATCGTTTCGTAAGCTGTATCCATATAGTAAAGGTATCTGTTTATTTAGACAGGAGCAAGGTGATTTGGCAAGCATCATAGGCTCGTCCAAATAAAAAGGATGTAGTGAGTAAAGTCAGATCTAGTGAAAATCTGTATTAATCAAAAGACTGGTTAATTTTTGAAGCAGCATCCACAAGAGCTTGATATTCCTTAGCAGAAAGACCATCCATACAATAATTGATTGGATTTACTTTTTTGCCATTGTGTATGACTTCGTAGTGCAGATGAGGAGCAGTAGATGTTCCGGTATTACCAACAGTACCTATGATCTGCCCTCTGGTAACTTTGTCGCCTTTTTTTACAGCCACAGAGCCCATGTGTGCATAAAGAGATTGGTATCCGTAGCCATGTTCGATGATCACGTGTGTGCCATATCCAGACTTTTTCTTGATGATCTTATGTATAGTACCTGCGCCTGTCGCTTGGATATCTGTTCCTTTTGGGCAAGTAAAGTCCATACCTCTGTGCATTTTCTTACGCTTGAAGATTGGGTGCATACGCATTCCAAAACCTGAAAGAGCACGAATATTTCTTTTTAACTTGTCTTCTCTGATAGGTTTGATGGCAGGCATAGCTGCCAACTTCTCTTCTCTCAAGGTTGCTTCTGCTTCTAGGTTATCGAGAGATTCTGACTGTATAGCCAGTTGTCTTTTTAGCTTGTCTGCTTTTTGTTGTGTGGACTGCAGCAGTTCACCGGTAGATTTGTAGTTGGTGATGAAGTCGTACTTTTCGGATCCACCTTGACCTCCGTTCCATATTTGGTTGTCTACTGGGTCCATACCAAAAACAACTCTATGTACATTCGCATCACGATCTTGAATATTGTCAAGAACTTTAGCCATTTTTTCGACTTGGTCGTTCATGGCGATGTGTTGCAATTCTAATTGTTGAATTTCACGTGCTTGTGCACGTTCGAAAGGAGAAGGGACAAAATTGTAAAGACCAAAAGCAAATAAACAGCTAATAGCCAATACTCCTGCAAAAGTTAAAAGCTTCGACTTTAGAGGTGTCTTCAGCTTTTCGTAACGAAGCGTTTGGTCATTATAGTAAAACTTCTCTTTTCTCATTATCCGAGTTTATAAGGCACCATTTTGCTACATTTGTAAGAAAATAGAAGGATGCCGAACGTCTTTTTTTTATAGTATGTATGATACTGTCTAACAGTATGTTGTTAAACGGCTACAAAAATAAAAGGGTTTGCTTATAAAGCAAAGAATTTACCCATTACTTTGGCAAAATTTGAGCCATTTATAACGAACTTGCGGCCTTTTATTGAGTATAAATAAAGTATAAATCTATCTTCGATGAAATCCAGTGAAATTAGACAGCAGTTTTTAGACTTTTTCGCTTCCAAGCAACATGATATTGTGGCCTCTGCGCCCCTTGTAAATAAAGATGACCCGACATTGATGTTTATCAATGCTGGTATGAATCAGTTTAAAGATTATTTTCTTGGGAACAAAATGCCTACCAATCCACGGATCTCCGATACACAAAAATGTCTGCGTGTATCTGGTAAGCAAAATGATCTTGAGGAGGTAGGAATAGATAGTTACCACCATACTATGTTTGAAATGTTGGGCAACTGGTCTTTTGGAGATTACTTCAAGAAAGAGGCGATAGCTTGGGCTTGGGAGTTGCTGATTGATGTATTCAAGATTGATCCTAAAAACGTATACATCACTGTCTTTGAAGGCGATAAAAAAGACGGCTTAGAGGCGGATGTTGAGGCTGTGGAGCTCTGGAAGGAATGGATATCTGAAGACCATATTTTGTTATTTGATCGAAAGGATAATTTTTGGGAAATGGGAGACACAGGTCCATGTGGTCCTTGCTCAGAAATCCATGTCGATATCCGCTCCGAAGAAGAAAAGGCAAAAATTCCTGGTAAAGATTTGGTCAATATGGACCACCCTCAAGTGATTGAGATATGGAACTTGGTTTTTATAGAATTCAATCGTAAGGCGAATGGAGAACTCGAAAAGCTTCCCAACAAAAACATAGATACAGGGATGGGCTTTGAAAGACTATGTATGGTCCTTCAAGGAAAAACATCCAACTACGATACAGATATATTTATTCCGTTTATCAACTTTCTTGAAAAGGAAAGTGGTAAGAAATATACTTTTGATTACGACTTGTCTGCCAAGTCAGATATAGCTATGCGTGTAGTCGCCGATCATTTGAGAGCAGTGGCCTTTGCCATCTCGGATGGACAGTTGCCTTCCAATACTGGAGCTGGATACGTGATCCGTAGGATTTTGCGTCGTGCTGTACGGTACTATTATTCTTTTCTTGATGTGAAAGAACCGCTACTGCATAAGATGCTCCCTTTATTGGCTTCCGAGTTTTCAAGTGTCTTTCCAGAATTGAAAGATCAGTTGGAGATGGTAAGCAAGGTGATTTTTGGAGAAGAGCAAACTTTTTTAAACACCCTCGAGAAGGGGATCAATAGATTCAATGCTATAGATACTTCCTCAGGGACGATCAGCGGTAAGGATGCTTTTGAGTTGTTTGATACTTATGGTTTTCCAATTGACTTGACGAGATTGATGGCAGGAGAAAACGGTGTCAAAGTGGATGACAAAGGATTTGATATTGCTCTTGCAGAACAAAAAAATAGAGGCCGTGCGGATGCTCAGCGTTCCGTCGGAGATTGGACAGAGTTGATTGCAGATCCCACAGTGGAGTTTGTTGGATACGATCATCTGTCTATCGATGACGCGGCTGTCATTAAATATAGAACGGTAAAGAATAAAGGTAAAGATCAATATCAGATCGTGTTGAATAAGACTCCTTTTTATGCAGAGAGTGGCGGACAGCATGGCGATGTGGGTCTATTGACTTTTGGAGAAGAAAAGATTTCTGTTCTGGATACACAAAAAGAGAACGACCTCATAGTACACGTAGTGAAGAAGTTTCCCAGCAGTTTTGATGGAAAAGTTATCGCTCAAGTACACACGGTGAAAAGAGCAGCTACAGAAAAAAATCATACTGCAGCCCACTTATTACACTCTGCTTTGCATAGTGTGTTGGGTGAGCATGCTTTGCAGAAAGGGCAAGATCTAGGGGATAAGAAATTGCGTTTTGATTTCTCACACTTTAGTAAAGTAGAGCCAGAGGAATTGGCAGCTATCGAAAAGATGGTCAATGAGAAGATCCTTGAGAATATTGCACTCGAAGAGGGCCGTGATATTCCATTGGAGGAGGCGAAAGAGCGTGGTGCGATGATGTTGTTCGGAGAGAAGTATGGGGATGTTGTTCGTGTGATTACTTTTGATCGCGAGTTTTCATCTGAGCTATGTGGAGGGACACATGTCAAGGCGACTGGAGAGATTGGATTGTTCAAGATATTGAGTGAGTCAGGTGTAGCAGCGGGGATACGTCGTATCGAAGCGATCACAGGAATGGCTGCATATCAGTACGTGAATAGTCAGATGGCTGAATTAGATAATGTTAAGAACTTGTTTAAAAACACACCAAATGTTGTGAAATCAGTAGCTGATTTGCAAGGTGAAAATAAGCAACTACAGAAACAATTAGAATCACTACTTGCTGGTCAAGCTCAGTCTGTCAAGAAAGACTTGATTGCCAATGTGGAAAATATAAACGGTGTCAACTTGATCGCAAGTAAACTTGATATTCAGAACATAGATATTTTGAAAGATCTAGCCTACCAACTCGAAAGAGAAGTAGGAGACGCAGTGATTGTATTCGGATGTGAGATAAAGTCGAAGCCTCAACTCATGGTTGCGATCAGTAAAAATATCGTCGAAGAAAAGTCCTTAGATGCGGGTAAGATTATCCGTGAATTAGCCAAAGAGATCAAAGGTGGCGGAGGCGGACAAGCCTTCTTCGCTACTGCGGGAGGAAATGATGTAGCCGGCCTGGATGCAGCTATCGAAAAAGCTAAGAGTTTAGTGTAATAGTATTAAGTGAAGTTTTCGTCTTTGGGCGATCCCTAAAATAGTAAAGCCTGTCAAGAGAAAATTCTTGACAGGCTTTACTATTTTAGGTCGAGCTATGCAGGGGTACGCTATCGCTCCCGTACTGCGCCTGTAAAAAAGAACAGGCTTGCACCGCCGAGAAAATTCGGCGCCCTTACTATCTCTATCGCAAAATTGATTGCT
>CALJVI010000012.1 GCA_937974575.1 uncultured Saprospiraceae bacterium
TGCTCCAATGCCATGGACATAGAAGGAGTCTCTGGTGTCGGTGCTAAGATGTTTGTTGTTAGTCCACGATCAACCACTGCCTTATTTGTGGAATTCCCAAAAATCGCAAGCCTTGTATTATTCTGCTTAAAGTCAGGGAAGTTTTCATAAAGTGATTCAATTCCCAGTGGACTAAAAAAGACCAAAACATCATAGGTAACATCGCTCAAATCAGAAAGATCACTAGCTACAGTTCTGTACATCATCGCTTCTTGAAAATCCAATTCGTTTTCCTTTAAAAAAGAAACCACTTCAAGTGCTCCAAGATTGGAACATGGTAATAAAAACTTCTCCGTTTTATGCTTGGTAAATGATGGAGCAAGATCTTTGATCTTTCTTGTACCTACAAATACCTTTCTCTTTCTATAAATGATGAATTTTTGAAGATAGTTGGCGATTGCCTCAGTCAAGCAAAAGTACTTTGTTTGCATTGACATTTTTATCCTCATCTCCTCACAGAGTCTAAAGAAATGCTCTATCGATAATTTACTCGTAAAAATGATCGCCGTGTACTCGTCAGGTCTTAATCTGTTTTTACGAAATTCTTTTTCAGTTACCGGCTCTACATGTATAAATTGACGCCAATCAATTTTTACATCCCACTTCTGTTCCAAATGATAGTAAGGCGAACGCTCTGGCTTAGGCTGAGAAACAAGAATTGTCTTCACAGTTTTGAAGCTTTCTTTAGAAGACTTTACACTTGATGCCATATAATGTATAAATTTTATAAATTAGCCATAAAGACCAATCCAATAGAGTATTACCAAAACAGGTGCAATTTCGAAGGTGCAAAAGTAAAGAAAAAACTGAAAAGGAGCACTTCCTATCCTCTTTGAACTTAATAAAGTCCCTCTAAAGTACCTAAGGCTTATCATCAACAAAATCACTAAAACACCTATAAAAACTAGCACTTTAGCCAATCCACTAGGAGAATATGCGATAAATAGATTTATTGGTATTAATGCCAATCCAATTGACATATTCAATAAAGCAATTAAAAAAGAAAAGGTTCCTGCTTCAGTCTCAAGTTCAAAAATCCAGCCAAAAATCAATAAAAACAGGTGTCTCAGAACGTAAATCACCAAAACTGATAGAAAAACATACAATATTGGGAGAATAGGCTTTCCTGTCGATAACTCACGATAACTCAATACGATGAATAATGCTGTATTTAACAGAAAAACCAAGTATAAGCCTATCAAATGAAATAAATGCTGACCTACAGATTTTACCATAAAGGTTTTCATGTAGTTCATATTCATCAATGATTGTATGATATCAGCTATTAAACCTCGATAATAAAACAAGATCAAGCCCAATATCAAGGCTGAAAGAAGAATAACCAGCAAGGGAGAAATGGTTTTTGCATCCTTTTCAGATAATTCAAAGGTTGTATTATCTCTCCTAGATCCAGAATTAACCTCTTGATTCTTCCTTATCGGAATATGGGAAACCTCAAATGGATTGTCATACTCCTCTTTTTCGTCAGGTTCAACTGGCTGCTCTTCCATTGGCTGAGGCTCTACCTCAATAACTTCTGAAGGATCTCTATATACATCAAAAATGCTCTGGCCATTTAGACTAGCAGCAAAAAATATGCATTGGAATATGAGAAAAGCGTATTTCATCTATCAACACAAAATTAATATTTTCCACGTTTAATTTTGGTCTTGTTCCTATTCTTAGAATCTATTTACTCTTCAAGCTCGTTAATGACTTGTTATTCCGCTTTTTGAACAAGTTTCATCATAAAAATAGACCTAACTTAGGCTAATATTTAATTAGAAATGCCATCTAGAAGTATACGTACAATTATCGTTTTAGGAAGTCTTGCCATTGCCGGCATCATTTTTATACAAGGCTATTGGGTAAGTCGGACACTAGATATCCAAGAAGAAGCTTTTCATCAATCAGCAACCATCGCACTAAGACAAGTTGCTGAATCAATTTCAGAATACAATAAATCTGAACTTCCAAAAACAGAACTGATCAGTAGAAGGTCATCCAACTATTATTCTGTAAATGTTAACTCAGCGATTGATGCCAACATTCTAGAAGACTACTTATTTCAAGAACTTGAAAAAGCTTCATTGAATACAGTATTTGAATATGGAGTATATGATTGTAGTACAGACAAGTTGGTGTATGGAAACATCTGTAACATAAATGAGGATTCTCAAGAGTTTGTAAAAAGTGAAAACCTACCAAAATTTGATGACCTCATTTATTACTTTGTTGTTAGATTCCCAAGCAGAGGTAGTTATCTGGTAGACTCAATGCGTCAATCAATTTTATTTAGTTTAATTGCCTTTCTAGCTATTGCGTTTTTTGCTTATGCCATGTGGGTCATCCTCAGACAAAAACAACTCACTGAGCTCCAGAAGGATTTTATCAACAATATGACTCACGAATTCAAAACACCTATTAGCACCATCAAGATTTCGAGTGAAGTCTTTTTGAAAGAAGACAAAATAAAGGCAGATACCCGATTGCACAAATATGCCAGTATCATCAAAGAACAGAATGAACGTCTCAATAGTCAGGTAGAAAAAGTACTCCAGATCGCCAAGCTAGAGAAAGAAAGTTTTCAGCTGAATAAAGAACAAGTCAATGTACATGACATCCTGAAGGATATTATCCAAAACATGGAGGTCAAGGTAAACAAAGCACAAGGTAAAATAGCTTCCGCTCTGGATGCCACAAACCCAATGATACAAGCAGATAAATTTCATCTCGCCAACATCATTCAAAACTTAATTGACAATGCTATAAAGTATTGCATCGAAAAACCAGAAATACAAATTAGAACTGCTGAAATTAACGGCAAACTATCATTGATCATAAAGGATAAAGGGATTGGCATCAAGAAGGAATTTCAAAATAAAGTCTTTGACAAATTTTTCAGAGTACCTACAGGTAATGTCCATAATGTAAAAGGCTTTGGCTTGGGTCTTTTTTATATAAAAAATATTTGTGATGCACACGGATGGGCCATACACCTAGATAGCGAATTTGAAAAAGGAACTCAAATCTCCATACAGATAGCACCCAACTAAAATCAAAAGTATACTTTATGAAAAATAGCAACTATCTTAAAGGCGCAACTGCCACACAATCAAAATCTATGAAAGCTTCTATCCTTTACGTTGAAGATGACGAGACACTAAGCTTCGTCACTAAAGACAATCTAGAAATACAGGGTTTTGATATTTCTCATTTTCCTGATGGACTCACTGCTAAAAATGAAATAGTAAAAAATATTTCAGCTTATGATCTATGCATCTTGGATGTAATGCTTCCAGAGATAGATGGTTTTGCTTTGGCTGAATTGATAAGAGAGCGCAATACCCAAATTCCCATTTTGTTCTTAACTGCAAAATCTTTGAAAGATGACAGAATACACGGCCTCAAAATTGGTGCTGATGACTATATCACAAAGCCATTCAGCATTGAAGAACTTATTCTAAAGATAGATATCTTTCTGAAGCGCAGCCAAGTCAACAATAACAATTCTGTAAAAATTTACGAATTAGGAGCTTATCAGTTTAACTATAAAAACCTAAGTCTTAAAATAGAAGGTGAAGAAAAAATACTTACCCAAAAAGAAGCAGACCTGCTTAAGCTGATCGCTGAACATCAAAACCAAGTGCTCAAAAGGTCTTTTATCTTAGAAAATGTTTGGGGAGAAGACGACTACTTCTTAGGTAGAAGTTTGGACGTATTCATCTCTCGTCTGCGCAAGTACCTGTCCAAAGATCCAAGTCTAAAGATTAAAAATATACATGGAGTCGGGTTCAACTTTGAAACAGGAAGTAATAACTAAACTGTAGACCAAGATCTATACCTTATCCAATTTTGCGTGAAGGGGTGGAATGGTAGCACATAGCGGGCAGGCTTTGCAGCCAAGCATGTGCTAGTCCGGAGGACCGGAGCAACGCGCAGCCATGGAAGACCTGGTCCGTAGGACACGCCCAAATAATAAAACTACTTGAGCGCTTCTAAAGCTTGTTCTGCTCGTACTCGCGCATCCTCAAAACTAGAGGCTTGGAGATAAAACTTTTTAGCTTCTGCCAAGTCTTCTTCTTGCTCAGCCACCTTACCTAAGTAGTAATACGCCAAACCATATGTAGGATCCAAAGACGATGTAATTTGGAAATGCTTTTTGGACTGCGGCAGTGAATCCAGCTGAAAATACGCCAAACCGATATTGAAGAAAGCTGCTGGCTGCTGATCCCCACTACGTGAAGTCAACTCCTTGAAAGTTTCTATCGCTTTGGTAAATTCTCCCTGCACCCCGAGATAATTTCCTTTGGCCATGTATGCGCCGTAGTAGTCCTTATCTGCATCAATAGCTGCGTCAAAATATTTGAGGGCTCGTGGATCTTCTTTCTGTTCATAAATAAAACCAAGACGCATCAGCGCTGGAATAAAATCAGCATCTTTTTCCACAGCGGTCTTATAAGATCGAATGGCTTTTTCTTCATCTTCTACATCTTCAAAATTGATCCCCATGAGGTTGTATGTTTTGGGATCGAAACGATCTACTTTTACAGCCCTTACTAGGGTGGCGTTGGCGTCATTGTTTTGCTTGAGTATAATCTGCGTTTCCGCCAATTTATGCAGCAGGGAAATATCTTTGGGGAATTGGTAAGAAGCTGCTTCTAGCGTACGCAATGCCAAGCGCGAGTTATCATATGCCAAATAGGTACGTGCCAACTTGGTATGAGCTGCCACCATAGTGCCATCCAGTGCTATCACTTTTTTGAAATCCGCGATGGCTTCATCATAACCTTCTAGTTCGTGATATAAATCTCCTCGCTGTAGATACAACTCGGGCTTTTTGGGATTGGCTTCTATCTGGCGATCTATCTTCTGCAGTGAGGTCAAACCTATCACCGTTGGAACATCCTCATGGCTTGGTTCAGCAGGTGAATTACATGCCATGCAAAGGCATACGAAAAGAGCTAAGCAATACGTTATATTTTTTGAAAACATATGATCTATATTATGCATCTTTGTAGGTAAAGACAAGAGTAAAAGTAATGGAAATAAACAAAAATAATAGGCAAGATGCAAAATTGATTTGGCCTTTACTTTACTTTATCTTCTTTCTTACCCCTTCCTTTGGTCAACAATTTCTCAATCCATATTTTATAGGCGCTCCAAATGCAGATGCTACTATCCTCGATGTAATCCAAACTGAAGATACCACTTATTTGTATGGAACATACAAGAATGCAATGTCTGTAGATGGAATCGAAATAGGCCATCATAATATGTTGGATGTATTTCTCGTCAAACGTGTCAACGGAGTGGCGGAATGGGTGTTTTACGGTGGTAGTAATGGAGTCGATGAGGCAGGAGGTATGGGCATAGATGCCGATCAGAATATAGTCATAGGAGGCTCCTTTTGGAATGAGGCTATGTTTGGTTCTACTACTCTGATCTCTTCTGGAAGCTCAAAAGCAATTTTCGTTTTGAGAATTAGTCCAGATGGTCAGCTCATTGATCCTTATGTCATCAATGGTACTGGTACCAAGAATATAGCCGGTATTGCGATAGTGGATGAAGACATCTACGTGAATGGAGATTTTGGAGGCACCCTCTTTACATCTATAACAGAGGCAATTGCTCAAGCAGAGCTTGATATATTTTTGCTTAAACTGAACAAGGCCGGTGATGCGGAGTGGATAAGCCATTATGGAATAGAAGGAAAAAATGATGCTATTGACTTTTCATGGCAAGAAGATCAAGAGCAATTTATAGTATCGGGTCAAATGAATGGAACAATAGCCATCCCAGGAGATACGATACAAACCAATACTTTTGATGAAGACGTCTATGTGGCAGCATTTGATAAACAAGGGCAAGGTAAATGGATCTCAAAAGCAGGGGGACAGTATGACGATTTCACTAATGCACATTGTACCGATGATGAAGGAAATATTTACTTGACCGGAACCTACAGAGGCATTATCAACCTAGATGATGGCACCCAAATCAATACGGGTGGCATATTGAATGTGGATAGCTATATCATAAAGTTTGATGCCTCGGGAAACAACTTATGGGCACATAGCCTAGGAGGTACTCCTAGTACTGAAGTAGGTACTGATATATCGTTTGGCAATAACAAAATATACTGGACTGGATACTACTCCGATCTTTTTAGTATTGACCAGATCGTCTATTCACAGCCTACTGGCGTTTTTTCCGGAGCCGTAGGTGTCTTTGATAAAGATGGCCAAATCAATAATGGATTCAGTGTAAATAGTACTACAATAGTGGTCCCACTCGGCATATTGCCTGTAGATGAAAATGCCATTCTATACGGAGACTTTAGTGGTCGCATAAGTCTAGATCAAGAGTACGATTTGGGAGATAAGATATATGGTTTCGCTGTAGAACTCCGTGATATCAAGGTCAGTACTCTAGATCACCGCAAGACAGGAATAGCTGTATTCCCAAATCCTGTGGGTGAGATATTAAATATCAAATTTGAAGGATTGGCTCAAGATGTAACACTCTATAATGTAGCGGGAAAAGTGATGTATAACAGTGAAGAAAAACGCTTAGAGCATCAAATAGACGTATCTAGAATGGTGGACGGTATTTACTTTTGGAGTAGCGATGCTGGATACAGCGGCAAGGTGGTAAAAAAATAGGGTGCCCAATTAAACAGTACTTGTTAACCTAAGGGCACCCATTTGTTTTGAGGTAAGTCGTTCTATCTTACATCTATTGAATACAACATGTAGTATTCAGAATAGACTATTTCTTTAAGAATCTTCCTAGCATTCCAGTCACGTCATCTACGATGCTACCGTCACCATCCTGATCTAAAAAGTTCTTTAACATTCCGCCGATCGGGCTTCCTGATTGTCTTTGTTCTTGTTGTTGTCTTTCGCCTTTGAGCAAATCAGAAATAGCTGAAACATCAAGTCCCTGCTGTCTCTTCTGCTTACCCAATACACCCAATAAAACAGGAGCTAACTTCATCATCAGATTTGAAGTTTGGTTGCCGTTCAAACCATTGGCTTTGCTGATCGCATCAATAATACCTGATTGCTTACCACCAAGGATATGCTTTAAAATACCTGCACCATTAAGTGCACGTTGCTGTTGTGGCTGAACATTATTACCTGCAAGAATATCTTGAAGATTATCTAGAATACCACCATCGTGATCTTTTTCTAATGCATTGTTAAGAGCATTAGCCCCTTCTGGACTTGCTGCGTTGCGTGCAACACCACCTAGAAGCACTTCCATAATACTACCCGCAGCATTTGAAGTTTGTGACGGAGTCGCTCCACCACCTAGTTGAGAAGTAAGCGTTTCTACTACTGTAGACGTTAACTGCCCTTTGATTAAGTCCATTAAATTGTTCGACATAATAATTTATATAAAAAGTTAAAAATTGAAATCAAAATTTAAAAACCTCAAGAATCTTAAAAAAAACCTTTTCTCTTGAAATTGCGCCTATTTGTCTTCAGTGTAAAGTACGCAATATGAAGATCAAAACAAAATCGCATTTTTTAAGTAAAATAGTACACATTCAATTGAATATGAGGCTTAAACACATCCTTACGACGCTATTATTGACGCTGAGTTACTTTTCTCAGGGTCAATTCCTACATACTCCTGAAGAAATGGAAGAAAAGGTCAGTAGTAGACCAGACAAATATGTCCTTCAAGAGACCAACAACCTATCCATTGAAGCTTTCCAAAACTGTCGTGGAGGAACTAATAATCACAATGTCCAAGCCATGCAAGTGGCTCAAGTGAACAGCTCACTTACCCAAAACCTTTCGAAAGCAGCTCGTAAGAAATTAAAAAAGAAGAATAAACGCCTCCTAAAGCAAGTAGATCAATCAAAAGATGATGAAATCATTCGTCAACTTTGCAGCAATTATTATCAGTTGGGAAACTTTGATGAAGCGCTATTTTACAAATTACTCCTGCCCGCAAAAGACATAAAATCATTTGATAATGAGTTATTCTTAGCCAAATCATACTATGAAACTAAGAAGCACGACCTTGCTTTTGAACATGCTTTTAACGCCAAATTGCTACTTCCTTATGCGGCACAGAGTAACAAACAACTGGAAATAGAGATGGTAGAAGGCTTATTGCAGCAAATCCTAACTGCACAACAAAAAACCTATGCTAAATGGACGCTGCAATTTTCTTACTGCATCACCAACAGAGACCATAAAACCTATATCAGTTTTAAATCTGAGCCTTGGAAGACCTATGCCGTTTGTAAATCAGTTTGGCTAGAGGACGAAAAGCATAAGCAAAAAATGTCTACTATATCCGACCAATCGCTCTGGCTCATCGAAGAGAAAGAGTGTCTACTCAATGCACTCGTATCCTATATGAGACATGAAAAAGATAATCCTGAATTTGTAGGTATCAGCCATCTTGCTGACGCATTGGATGAGGACTATGTCAAAGAGTATATTCTCTATGAAATATACATTTCCCAGTATATTGCAAATCCAGACGGCATGCCCAGCAAAGACAATATTGCCAAATTGAGGGCCTATTTTCTTAAAGCGCACAGTGTAGCCCATAAATAAGTAGATAAGCACAAAATTTTGCGCAATCCTTGCAGCAGAATAAATCTTTGAATAGAATTTTATAATTTCGGACAAAAATAAAAATGTCTGAACTCCATAATGTCATAGAGTCCCCCTCCGAGGTGGTCAAACAGGCACTCGCATATTCTGTAAACTTTTTTAATGAACACCATAAGCCTAAGCTGGTGTTTCACAACTTCCAATTCTGCAACAGCCTGTGTGAACAGATTCGCACTATAGCTCATAAGGAGCAAGGTATTCAGAAAACGGAGGTAGACTATGCTCAGCTTGCAGCTATCTTCTACACCTTGGGTATTGCCAGCGACCGGCAAAAGCCCATACGAGATGCTTTTTCTCTATGGCAAGCCTATGCCTCCAAAAACGACATCCAACCAGAAGGCATAAGGAAAGTGTCCGAATCAATAAATAGTTTCTATAAGCAGAAGTCAAAGCAAAATCATGTAGAGCGACTCCTTGCAGATGGAATATATGCGCAAAAGTATGCACATGAAGACGACACCCAGCTGGCATTGTTTAAAATGGAGTCTATCTCTTTTGAAGAAGATGAAATCTCCAACCTTGAATGGAATACCAAGCAACAGAGCATTTTACAAGAGATCAACTTCAACTATCCCTATTCGCAGTTGCACTTCAAGCCCGTCACCAACCAGCGATTGCTTGAGTATACGCAAAAAATAAAACGGAATAAAAGAAATGCCCCTGATGCAAGAGCACATGGGGAGGTACGCAAATTTCAAAATCTAGAAAAACGCCTACCCAATGATGCTACCCAAACCTTCTTTAGAGCCAACTTTAGAAATCACATCAACCTGAGTGCTATAGCTGACCAGAAAGCAAACATCATGATCTCTGTCAACGCTATTATGATCTCTGTGCTAATCTCCGTGCTATCCTACAGAAACATCACTGAGACCAATCCTATGGTAATCATGCCTGCCGTGCTATTTCTAGTGACTGGCTTGACCTCACTCATCTGTGCAGTCCTATCGACTACACCAAAGGTGACAAAAATAAATAAGGCTAGTATGCCTTTGGAAGAAGCCCAAAAAAACATTGTCTTCTTTGGCAATTTCGTACACCTTGAACTAGAACAGTACGAGGAAGCAGTAGATGCTATGTTTAGAGACAGTGAATTGATCTATGGCAATATGGTTCGAGACTTATACTTTTTAGGTAAAGTACTGGATCAAAAATATAAATACCTATCTATCTCTTACCATGTATTTATGGTAGGATTTGTGGTTACGGTGCTTACCTTTATGGCAGCATTTTTAAGCTAAAACCTATGGCCAAGTCCAAGAATAACATTATCCGCCCTCATGCAGAAGATGCCTATCAGCATGAGTTAAAAGCATTGAGCAAACTAGACACTAAAAACAAACCAGACAACTGGTTGCTCTCTCCAAAGTCTGTAGTCACCTATATCGTTGGCGGCAAACTTGAAGATGGTACAGAAATAGAAACCAAGTACTATGGCAATCGAAGATTGATAGAAGTGGCAGTTGCTACTTTACTTACTGATCGTGCCTTATTGCTTTTGGGTATACCTGGTACAGCTAAAACTTGGCTGTCAGAACATCTTGGCGCGGCTATATCTGGGACTTCCAAATTACTGATTCAAGGGACTGCTGGTCTATCTGAAGAAGCACTCAGATACGGATGGAATTACGCCAAGCTCTTAGCAGAAGGCCCCTCAGAAAGCTCTATGACGCCTTCACCCGTGCTAAAGGCCATGAAAGAAGGCAAGATTGTGCGTATTGAGGAATTGACACGTCTACCTTCTGATGTGCAAGATTCATTGATCACTGTGCTTTCGGAGAAAACATTGCCTATACCAGAGCTCAATCATGAGCAACAAGCTATAGCAGGATTCAATGTGATCGCTACTGCCAATGATCGCGATAAAGGAGTCAATGAATTATCCTCTGCCTTGCGTAGGAGATTCAACACTGTAGTTATGCCATTGCCCAAGTCTTTCGAGGAAGAAGTCAAAATCGTACAGACTAGAGTAGAGAAATTTACTCAAAAACTAAAGATGCCCAAAAGCAAAGTCCCTATTGAAGAAATCAAAAGGCTCATTACGATCTTTAGAGAACTGCGCCAAGGAGGCACCGTCGATGGCAAGATGAAACTAAAAGCGCCGGGCAGCACTTTGAGTACCGCAGAAGCCATTTCTGTCATCAATAATGGAGTCATTCTCGCTACACACTTTGGTACGGGCACATTGACTGCAGATGACCTATCTGCCAGTCTTACGGGTGCTATCGTCAAGGATCCCAAAACAGATGCTATCGCCTGGAAAGAATATTTAGAAACCGTAATCAAAGATCGCAAAGAATGGAAAGATCTTTATGAAGCCTGCAAATCCCAATAACTCCTGGTGAGGTTTTAGCTGAGGTAGTAAATTTTGATTATTAAATAGAATCCGTGCATAAAGTATTTGGCATACGACACCATGGTCCCGGCTCTGCAAAGAACGTTCTACGTGCCCTTGACGAATACCAACCCGACTGCATCCTTATAGAAGGGCCCATAGATGCGGAGAAAGTCATAGCCCTCAGTGCACACAAAAAGATCAAACTGCCACTGGCTATCTTAATCTACAATCCCAGCAATTTTGATCAAGCCGCTTTTTACCCTTTTGCTAAATTTTCGCCGGAGTGGCAAGCCTTACAATATGGGCACAAGCACAAATTGGAACTTGGCTTTATAGACCTCCCCCAATCGATCAATCTCTTACTGCCTGAAGAAAACAGATACGCTACAGACATTGACATTACTGATCCACTGGCCAATTTAGCCCGCATAGCAGGATTTAAAGACAGCGAACGCTGGTGGGACTACACCTTTGAATACGCAGAAAGTGGGATGGAGATATTTGCGCTGATCGAGGAAATGATCACCGCTCTTCGGCGCGAAATCATAGATCAAGAAAGAGAAACTCTCCTCCGAGAAGCACATATGCGTCAGCAAATAAGGAATGCAATAAAGAATAATTACCAGCGAATCGCTGTCATATGTGGTGCATGGCATGTACCCGCACTCAACGACCTGTCCGCCTTTTCTATAAAAACGGATAAAGCCATGCTCAAGGGATTGGCAAAGATAAAAACGGAGGCGACCTGGATTCCTTGGACCTACGAAAGGCTGGCACGAGCAGGTGGATATGCTGCTGGTGTAGATTCTCCAGGCTGGTACGAACTGATCTTCAATGCAAAATCAAATAGTGCTTCACGATGGCTATCCAAAGCAGCAAGACTCCTTCGGAAGAATGGCATGGATGCCTCCTCCGCCAATGTCGTAGAAGCCGTCAAACTGGCCAATCACCTAGCAGCTATGCGAGATATACCACTCCCAAGTTTGCTAGAGTTAAAGGAAGCTGCTTTGAGCACGCTATGTGATGGTCAAGAGATCAAGTACCAGCTGATAGAAAAAAAATTAATCATCGGAGACAAAGTCGGCCGACTGCCCAAGAATGTCCCCACCGTTCCTTTGCAAAAAGATGTCTTGCAACAAATCAAAAAAGCACGACTGACCAAAGCGTACAACAGCACCGAGCCTACAGCAAAAAAATTGGATCTCCGTAAACCCACAGGATTACTGGCCAGCAAACTGCTTCATAGATTGAGCATCTTGAATATTCCATTTGGAAAGGCACGTAAAACTTCCAAATTTGCAACTGGTTCTTTCAGCGAAAATTGGAAGCTCAAATGGAAACCCGAATACTCCATCCGTGTCATTGAAGCCAGCATGTGGGGCAATGATCTAGAAGAAGCCAGCCAAAATCATATCGTCAATTCTGTTCGCAATGAACAAAAACTAGACGAGCTTTCCGACTTGTTGGAACAAGTCATCAAGGCAGATATTCCACTTGGACTGTCCGCACTATTGCAACAAATAAGCCAACTGGCCATCGTACAGTCTGATACCGATCAGCTCATGACCCTAGTTCCCAATCTGATAGATGCTATGCGATATGGTAGCTCTCGAAAACTAGACATCCCGCAGATTGAAGAGATCCTTCAAAACGTATTGCCACGTATCATGATCGGATTGCCAGCTTCATGTATAGGCATTAATGAAGAACAGGCAAATGTATTATTTGAAAAAATCCAACGTCTCAATCACAGCATCTTTATCTTGAAAGATCCCGACTTCATACAAGACTGGTATCAAGTGATGATTCGGATAGCAGAGCATCAAGGCAGTCAAACCATGCTCAACGCATTGGTACATCGGATCCTTTTTGAACGCAAAATATATTCTGATGCAAAAATTTCTGAACGCATGCATTATCACTTATCATCAGGAGCGGGCAGCTTGGAGCAAGCACAGTGGATAGAAGGATTTCTATATGGCTCTGCAATGATATTAATACATCATTACCCATTTTGGAAGATTGTTGACGACTGGTTATCTGCGGTGGAAGAATCGAGATTCATGGAGATCGTGCCAGTGCTCAGACGAACATTTGCAGAGTTTTCTCCAGCCGAAAAACGCAAGCTTGCTTACTATGCACGACATGGTAGAAAAGAAAAATTAGTAGAAAGTAGAAGCTTGAATCAGGAACGTGTAAGGGCGATCATGCCTATCTTGGAAAAGATATTTATATCCCAGACATCTACTACTCCTCTTCCTGATCCAGAGTAGTATCCGAAGCATCCAAGTCACTATCCTCACTGGACTCGCCATCTACCTTCATGCTACTTTCACCAGCCTCATTTCGTTCCAGCCAAAAATTATTCATACCTGGTCGATCAATCAAACTCACTTTTTCAGCATTCAGCAATTCTAGCAGACCAAGGAAAGTAATGATGGCATGCATTCGGTCTTGACAGGCACCAAAAATTTCATCAAACTCTTTTCGCTCTCCTAATCTAAGTGCATTGATGATAAATATTTGCTGATCACGGATCGTGTATGAATAGGTATAGACCTTGTGGATTTGCTTACTCTTATTTTCATCCATGCGCTGCATGACCCGCTCGAAGGTTTTCATCAGCTTGAACAAGGTCACAGATTCTAGTTCCATATCAACTAGAGCCGTTTCCGCTATTTTCTTTAATTCTGCGTTTACATTACCGCGAGGATCTCTTTCACTACGCGTAATCTCCAAGCCTCTAAACTGCTCCAGCACACTTTTGTAGCGCTTATATTCCAGCAGTCTTTGCACGAGCTCATCCCTTGGATCCACCTCATTTCCTTCTTCATCGATTTCTTTTCTTGGCAGTAGGAGTTTGGCTTTGATACGCATCAGTGTAGCAGCAACTAGGATAAACTCACTAGCCAGATCGATATCCATCTCCTCCGCTTTGCGGATATACTCCAGAAAATCCTTTGTAATCGTCGTGATCGGAATATCATGGATATCCAACTCATCACGCTCTATAAAGAATAACAGCAGGTCAAAAGGCCCTTCAAACTGAGGTAAGACTATATTATATGTATCCTGCATATCTATTCTATATATTTTTTCTACATTGCAAAAGTACTAAATTACTCCTTGACCACTTGAAAAAGATACTCTATTTAATTCCGACCCCACTGCATGAGGACACTCTGAGCAGTCTTCCAGCGCACACGATCGAAGTTATCCACAGTTTGGACGCCTTTATTGTGGAAAAAGCCAAGACTTGCCGCCGATTTGTGAGCAAGACCAAGCATCCCAAGCCAATTCACGACCTCGATTTCATAGAGCTAGACAAGCATGACCCCGTGGCCAATCTGCCTATTATCAAGGATGCCTTCGCACATTATGACCGAGTAGGCTTCATGTCCGAGGCGGGCTGCCCAGGCGTAGCCGATCCTGGCAGCCAATATGTTTGGGAGGCGCACGGCAAGGACATCCAAGTCATCCCCTTGACTGGCCCTTCCAGTATCCTCTTGGCACTGATGGCCTCTGGCCTCAATGGGCAAAATTTTCACTTCCACGGATACCTCTCGCCCAAGAAAGACTTGCTCAAAAAGCACCTCCAGCGGCTAGAGAAGGAATCGAGGTCTAGCCAGACGACCCATATATTTATCGAGACCCCTTATCGCAACAAGGCCATGGTAGAGACCCTGCTTACTAGCTTACACCCCGAAACCAAATTGTGTATCGCCGCCAATATCACTTCCCCCGACGAGTATATCCAATCACATCGGATCAGCAAATGGAAGAAGATGACCTTGCCAGACCTACATAAGATTCCTACTATCTTTTTGATATCTGGATAGTATTTATGTTCATTTATTTTTCAGGGGCCATGCCGACTGAAGAGCGTCGGCACCACGCTATTCGTCACTCCGCGTTGCTTCGGTGCTCCGCACGCCCACCTAAGGGTGGTCTGACTACTATCGTTTGTCCGGGGCGGGATTCCCTTTATTGGATTTGCTTTTAGATTAATGTAATTACATTATCTTGTGTAATCACATAATAAAACCAACAATGAAATTAAGAACACTAACTAGCCTTTTACTATTTTTCGGACTTAAATCACTGACAGCTCAAAATCCTACATTTGACATTGGAGCCAACATCCAATATTTACCTTCGGTAGAAAATACTATAACACAACCCGTAACCTCAATAAGTTATCAAACTATAAACGACACTACACAAGTTCTATCTCGATTTGATGCAAATCAAAAAATCACTAAAAGCTATAATTCTAGTTTAGGGTATGAAATAATGACTAGAGTCCAATTTAAGATCAATAACAAATTAAGTATAAAAACAGGTTTAGGTGTAAATCTATTGAGACTCCAATCGAGAGAACAATTTCAAGAAATAGTAGAATCTATGCTCATTTCTATGGACACAACCATTATCTCTCCAGCTACAAGTGGTACTTTTACAAATTATTGTGACACATACCTCAATAGCATCTCAGATCTTGGAGGAATTGACGATGCCATCAGTTATCA
>CALJVI010000013.1 GCA_937974575.1 uncultured Saprospiraceae bacterium
GTCATTCTAAAAGTAAGATTAGCATTGAGGGCTAAAGTATCTCCTTGGGTAGCTGCGGCACCCATGATAATAGGAGTCACATATTCCCAAACTATCTCATTGTCTGGTGTAAGCTCAAAAGCGTAGCCTTGACGACCAGAGTTGATTAGATAATTGCCATTGGCAAGTGCTTGTATTCCTGACAAGCCCGTAGAGTACATCGCTTGAGGATTTGGGTGGGTGATAGTCTTCACTGGTTCTTCAGGAGCAAAAGTATCGTCTAGATTTTTTCCGTATCTCCATTTGTACATATCCCACTTTGGGTCGATAACAGTAGCTGCCGAAAAGTCTGCTCCGATTCTATTATTGAATACGAGAATCTTACCGAAGTCAGGATGTGAAGGACTGATAAAGTCGTCCGCCCACTGGCAATCATGTTGAAAATGAAACTGCTTTCCACCCAAAGAATCTTGATCATAAGCAAAGTCATTGCCCCAACGATAAACCAACTCTCCACCTTGATTGGAACGGCCTCCAAAAGTACCCGCTGCTTGCTCTGTAGTAGTCGTATTATCAATAATCCAAATCTCATCAAACTGAGGAACACTCAACATGATCTGTCCACGCTCATCATGAAAGTCTATTGCGTTGGCATGTAACCAGTCAGCTTTGGCATCATTGGTATCGTAATTGAAATTTATTTTTCCCGGATGATCAGCTACTACTCCAAAGTTGTCTTTAGTACTATCATAGTCCTGTATAAGGTGGTCTTTTGCATTCCATTCCCAAACGATTTCCTTATCCATATTTACCTCGATGATCTTCTCTGGCCATACTGCATTTTGAGCCAACAATGCAGTATCTCGACCTGCCTGTATAGCCTCTTCACCACTCATATAGTCCCACACAATCATCAAAATATTGCCATTCTCCTTGATCGCTATATCATGGTGTAGTCTAGCTGTCGAGTCGTTTTGAGTATACTCCCAGATCACCTCATTGTCCCAGTTCTTGATCTCTACCGTAGCGCCACCACCCCCTGCAAAAATAGGGTCCGCTGCCGCATTCGCAGGCCTCAGTGTACGCACTAGATTTCCATTAGGCATCAAGTAGGCTGTATTACCAGGCACGGTGCCTGCTTCGCCTTCCCATTGATGAACGACCTCGCCGCAGTTATCCAATAAGTAGACCGTAGGTTGTCGATGTGGATAGATTAGATTGTATCCATCATATGATTTATCTTTATCATAACTAAGTAGACCTACCGTATTTTCTTGTCCAAAAAGACCAGAAAAAAACATTAAACTGATAAAGATGCTGAGTGTAGATTTTATTTTCATTTTTCTTAATTCATTTTAAGGAAACGTAAAGGCTGCAATATACTGCTATTGGCAGTTATTAGATGCAAGTAGAACATGCCATTAGGCAAATTATCCACATTCAGATGATGAACACCCTCATATAGATCAAATGTATAATGTACATGACCATTGATATCAATTACCGCGACTTTATTATTACCCACAGCGTTTACAATTAGTTCACTAACTACTAAGGTATTGATTAATTCAAGTGGATTACTATGAATAGACGCTTGCTCCGTAGGAAGTGCATCGCAAAATTGATTATTTGGATTCAATTCTAATGGACTACCAACTTCTATATCATTCGTAGTAAATGCTGGATAATCCGCAGCATACTTATAAGATCTAAAAATACTATTTTGAGTAGTTGTTTCCCCTTGCTCTATCGGCTCGGTTCCAGCTAGCGGTACTATATAATCCCACACCAATTGGATATTATCGTCCAACTCCACAATTCGTCCATTGCTTCCTACCGTAATTATAGTATTTCCATTAGGCAAGCGATCTACACCAGAAATTCTAGCAGAAGTAATATCCTCATGCTCAGCCTCCAAACCATATACCCACTCTGCTTCAAGCGGACCATAAGCCTCGCCTTGTACTTTTTCATATGTCCCATCAGGCAATATGGGTGGCGAAATCAAATCAACAGAACTGATGGATCCACCTGGACGATTGATTCCATTATTAAAAACAAATATTTTTCCTTCGTCTTTCAGACCGGCATCTACCCAATGTGCATCATGCTGACTAAATAAACGCTGCTCAAACATGGTCCCTGATTGGTAGGCAAGAGGATTGCCCCATCTATAAAGAAAGTCACCTCCCTTACCATAGCGTCCCCCTTCACTGCTACTTGCTTCTTCGGTAGTGGTAGTATGATCGATGATGAAAAATTCATTAAAATTACGAGAGTTCAATATGATCTGATCCAATTCGGGGTTGTAGTCAATAGCATTACTATGCATCCAATCACTGTTGGTATTTCCACCTTGCCCAGATCCAATATAATTTATATTCAATCTTCCGGGAGCTTCATCAATGGCGCTAAAACTTGGAAAAGATGCATCTATATTTTGCACCACATGATCTATAGCCCTCCATTCCCAAACAATCTCAAACTCATTATTGGGGAGTGGTTTTACTTCAATAATCTTATCGGCCCAAAGACCACTTGCTGGTGCATTATCCAGCTTCCTACCTAAAGCGATTACTTCTTCACGGCTAACCAACTCAAAGGCGATAGCCAATATATTTCCATTAGGCAATACTGCAATATCGTGATGCAGTACATTATTTTGATCAGAAAAAACAAACTCCCATTTGAGATTACCCATCCAATCAAATATCTCTATTCCACCTCCTACTCCGCCCGCAAAAAAAACATTATTTGACTCTCTCCTAGTTCGAACAAGATCCCCATTGGGCATTAAATAGGCAGCTAGGCCTGGATTTTTTTGACTCACCCATTCATTGACCAGATTCCCACAGTTGTCTATCAAGTAGGTAGACTTGTTGGAGTTGGGGGCAAATAAGGTATAGCCCTCTTGAACGTTCTCAGCTATGCTGATCACTCCTACCGTATTTTCCTGCGCAAACCCGAAAGCGGACTGCAAGACAAACAATAGAAAAAAGACTTTATGTAACACATTATCCATATGGCTAAAATAAGGAGTTTTCATTGATTCTTATGATAGACAATTGTCAAAAAACTCATAATTAACTTTAAATTCCACTCTATTCAGTTTCCTGCATGGGCTCTCAACCACAAAAACCTATACTAAACTGCCTAGTTTAGCCCAAAAACTCATTCCTTTGTAAAAAGCAACGCACTATGGCAAAAATGATAGATCAATTTAATTTGACAGGCAAAGTCGCTATTGTCACCGGTGCCTCCAAAGGCATAGGCGCAGCTATTGCAAAAGGCTTAGCCGAGCAAGGAGCACAGGTAGTCATATGCAGTCGCAAGCAAGAAGCACTGGATACTTATGTTTCTCAAATGGCTGCCGAAGGCCTCCAGCTAGTGGGAATAGAATGCAACGTAAGTGATGAAGCTCAAATAAAAAATCTAGTAGATAAAACCGTAGTGCAATTTGGTGGAGTTGACATCTTGGTCAACTGTGCCGCAACCAATCCTATGTTTGGACCAGTAGAACAAATGGAACCTACCCTCTTTGATAAAATGATGGCTGTCAATGTGAAGTCTATTTTTACCGCCGCCAACTTATGTGTTCCGCACATGCGCAAACGTGGAGGAGGCTCCATCATAAATATCAGCAGCGTCGAAGGACTCAAACCCAGCCCTGGACTTGGAGTATACAGTGTGACTAAGGCAGCCGTCAACATGCTCACCAAAGTACAAGCAAAAGAATGGGGATCTGATAATATAAGATCCAACTCTATTTGTCCTGGACTTGTAAAAACAAAGTTGAGCGCTGGCATCTGGAAAAATGCAGCCCTGCTACAAGCCTTTACCGAAAAATTACCTATTGCAAAAATGGCTATGCCTGAGGAGATGGTAGGCCTCGCGCTATATCTAGCCTCCGATGCTAGCAGCTATACCACAGGAGGGATCTTCAATACCGATGGAGGATATATGCTCTCTTAGATTTTAATTAGGCTTTTTATCCAGTTTATTTGATTTCGGGGGTCATCACGATCCTGACTCCGGCAGAGCCTCCGCCAGGACGTGACCGCGCTATCCGCTATATCCATAGGTGTACCCTCCTGGTGTAGAGAAAAGGCATGCCTTTTCTCTACACCATACGGAGACACCTATGGATGCCGCTCCTATCCCTTGCCTCTAGCGCACTCCGTTTGCCGAGCTCCACCTATTCGGTTACGCGACGGATTTCTATATCTATCATTATAGCGTTGCTTCCTCCTTATAGTCTACGGGTTCCATTTCAGAGATTACAAATGGAATCACCTTTCGTATTTCTTTGACCTGTACATCATTCAAAGCTTTAAAAGATTTGCCATATTGATTTTGAGATTCAGCTTCCCATAATTCGTTGTATGCTG
>CALJVI010000014.1 GCA_937974575.1 uncultured Saprospiraceae bacterium
TCTAATACGACAACCTCTACTTGTGATTCGCAGCCCGTACTAGTATTCCTAACGGTGAGCACATAAGTGCCGGGATATATAAGACCTTCCAATTCATAACCTTCTCCCGCAGGATTACCATTGGGGAAAGACCATAAGTATTCAAACATATTGAATCCGTTGTCAACTTCTGATCCTGCTGCACTCACGGTTGCGGTCATGTCGTTGCAATCGATATGTTTGATTACACTCGCTTGTGCGACTGGTAATTCAGTGGTAGTTGTGACGGTTACTGTCTTTGAGGCCCAACAACAAGTATTGACATTATAGGCAAAGAAAGTGTAGTCTCCAGGTTCGTCAATGATAGGGTTGGTTGTAAAGTCTCCGGAGACAATATTACCATTTTCTGTAGACCAACCATAGAGTATGCTACCGCTATCTCCGGATGTAATTTCGGCATTAAGTGCTCCTTCAGCTCTTACACCGGGGCATATAGGTAAAGGATTAGCATCTACTTCTAGGGCTAATGGAATACCTGAAGTGATAAAAATTTGAAATGGACACCCATCTCCCGCAGATCCGTCTATCATGAGCAAGTATTGGACATCTGGAATCAAATTTTCTATATCAAAGAGAAAGGAATTTGTTTGGCCTGAACCAATGCATCCAATCTGGTCTCCAACACAATTGTCAGCATCTCCTAATTCATATACTCCAATCTGTATTCCTCTCCCATCTTGGCATTCAGAGACATCTGTCATTATTTGCAAGTGATCTTCAACTGCTGTAAATCTAAACCACTGGTTATTTTCAATTGTAAATCCTCCATTACACCAGCCACTTTGAGGGACATCGCCATTCCAGGTGTAATTAAATCCAGAAGGATTTGTATTACTATACCATCCATTGAGTTGGCAAGAATTGATCAGAGGCGCATTGATACATCTATCAGTTCCGACAGGTGTACATGGATTCTGCGCAATACTTAATATATAAGCAAAGATAAATGAGAGGAGTGCTGCATGTCGCTTCATAAGCCATTTGGTTAAGGGGTAATACGGCAGACTTAGCTCCTGTTAAAATTAGCGAGAATTTTGTTAATTTTTCGGAAAAGTCAGGTTTTTGAGGGAAATAAGTGCTCATTTTGGGATATATCGTAGTTCTGATGTAACGTTTCCTTTGTAGATTACTCTAAAGGATGAGGATCTATTTGACAAGTACTACTATGTTATTATGTATATCAAATACCTATAATGTGATAAAAAACTCATTCCTTTGTAAAGACCCCTGTATGAGGGATAGTAAGGATGCGAGGGACGAGCAGTGTATGGCTTGCTTTTTTTTGCAAGCCATATACCGAAATGATATGGAGTGCTGTATAGCCCGACCCTGATCGACGCCTTTTCGGCGTAAGATCAAGGGACATACCCAAAAAAATAAGCTTTAGAAATTAAAATATGATGACCATGAACAAAAAGAATTACACCAAAGTACGGGGTGCCTATGCACTGATGTTATTTCTCTTCATTAGCCACATGTTTGTAGGTTGGCGAAATGCTCCACCTCCTGGTCGTACGGGTGCGCCTGGAGAAGGTAAATGTACAGACTGTCACGGTGGAAATAATCCTCAAGGTCTAGATGGCAATATGCAGATCACGGGTTTGCCTATAGAAGTGATGCCCAATACCACCTACAGAGTGTCTGTAGAAATTGCCAATCCAAATGGTTTATCAAGAGATGCAGGTATGCAAATGGTAGCGCTGACCAGTGCGAATCAAAATGCTGGATCTTTTGCCAACCCATCTGCTGGCGCAAGAATAAATGTAGCCAACAACTCTGGTAGAAACTACCTAGAGCACAATCCTGCTTTACCATATGATGCAAATAGAGTCGCTACTTTCTCGGTAGATTGGACATCACCTGCAGACCCAGATCCTATGGTGACTTTTTATGCAGTGGGTAATATCACAGATATGGACGCAGGCTCTGGGACTAGCAATGACTTGATCCTATTCGGAACAGAAACAACAGAAGTGGCCGGTAATGTCATGATGGACCTACCCGATTTGACGGCTTCGGATGTTGTCAATTTTGGAGGGACTTATGCGCCAGATGAAGTAGCCGAATTTTCTTGGGATCTCAATAATATTGGCAATGCTGTAGCCGTGAACGGATACCGCATAGGTATGTATCTGTCTAGCGATACCCAGTTTAGTGCTGACGATGCCTTTGTAGGTGAAGTGCCTACCGGCAATACTTTTCCAGGAACAATCGCAGGGGTACCAGGTGCGATACGTGTACCGCTCAACTATCCTGATGGTGAGTACTATATGCACTTGGTCGTAGATGTAGACAATACCGTAGAGGAAAGCAATGAAGATAATAATGTCTATACCACAAGTACTACTATCATGGTAGAGACTCAGGTCGTAGAGCCAATCTTGGTAAACTTGACTTCCATGCTAGACTGTGATGGGACAGGTGTGATCTCAGCCCAGGCTTCTGGTGGAGTGATGCCATATGTGTATGCGTGGAGCACGGGAGAGATGACGCCAACTATAGATATCGCTACTGATGGATTGTATACCGTGACCATAACGGATGATGCTAACACAGCAGTAGTAGATATGCTTGAAGTAAACTTTCCCAATAGTCTAGTCGGAGATATATTGATCGATCAAATGCCTGGTTGCGGTGGGCTAGGCGCTGCGGAGATCATAGCGGACGGAGGTACTTTACCCTACACCTACGAGTGGCCGGATGGCACAAACGAGCGCATCAATAGCGCACTCATGGCGGGTGACTATGTGGTGACCGTGACAGATGCGATAGGCTGCACTTTGGAGCTCAGTATAAGTTTGACCAATACATCAGAACTTCAAATCACCTCTTCTGTGCAGCAACTTACTTGCTCAGATGTGGATGATGCAGAGATCGCCTTGGAGCTTACGGGGGGATCTGGAAACTATACTTTCAACTGGTCCAACATGCAAACGACTAGCACTATAGCAGGGCTTGCAGGAGGGATATATAATGTGACAGTAGATGATGGATTAGGCTGCTCTGTAATGGCCTCGTTTACGATCACTACGATCAATCCGATTGAACTTGTTGATAATATCACAGCGGCTAATTGTGGAGCACTGGATGGCTCTATCAATGTCTTGGCTATTGGTGGTGCGGGGCCATATGACTATCTATGGAGTAATGGTGCGCAGACCAATACTATTTCGAATATAGGTGGAGGAGACTATACTGTGACCGTAACGGATCGTAACGACTGTACGATGGAAGCTACTTACACTGTAGGTGGTGGAGCAGCATTAACATTGCAGACACGAATTGAAAATGTTAATTGTTTTGGTATCTCAGATGGGGCACTTTTTGTTGAAGAGGTTATGGGGGGAGTAGGGCCTTATACCTATGCTTGGAGCAACGGCGTAGATGGTGCTAACAATCCTGGTTTGGAAGCAGGTGTATATACCGTGACAGTGACGGATACGAATAGTGGTTGTGCTACCGAAGCAAGCTACACGGTAGCTGAGCCTGCTGTATTACAAATGCAGACCAGTATTCAAAATGTAAGTTGCTTTGGCGGATCCGATGGATCTATAGCTATAGTTGGGATGTTAGGAGGGGTGCCGCCATATACTTTCATGTGGAACAATGGCATAGCAACGCCTTCATCAGATGGTTTGCAAGCAGGTGTATATACTATCAGTATCACGGATGGCAATGCTTGTTCGATGGTACAGGCGATAGAAATCAGCCAGCCAGACGAGTTGATCGCTACGGCAAATGTGCAGGAAGATACGGGTAACGGTGGCCGCATTGATTTGGCAGTGACAGGAGGAACCTCACCATATACTTATGCATGGAGCAATGGCGCGACTACTCAAAATATAGCAGGTTTGTCTACGGGTAGTTACAGTGTAGAAGTGACCGATGCAAATGGATGTAAGTATAACGATAGCTTTGAAATTATTTCTACTAGTACACAAACTATTGCAGCTTTGAGTAGCTGGGAGATTTATCCTAGTCCAGCCCAAGACTTCATTATGGTAGATGCGGTGTTTGATGCAGCCGTTCCAGTGACGATGCGTATTTTGAGTCTAGATGGTCGCTATCTCGAAACAGTGATGCAAGATTTTGATTTTGCAGCGAGCCAACAAAATAATAGAATTGACATTTCTCATCTGGATCAAGGGATTTATTTATTCCTTTTAGAGAGTGAGCAGGGGAGAGCTGTCAAGCGTTTTATTAAAATATAAGGGCAGATGTTTTTGGGTGCATCCCAGATCAACAAAGCGGCATGGAAAGAAATTTCCATGCCGCTTTGTTGATCTGGGTCGGGCTATCCAAGACTCCGTATTCACTTCGGCCCTCTGCCTACTCCTCCAGCCTCTGCACGGGCGGCTTCCTACGGTCGCCTCTTTACTATCCCTTGCACGAAAATTTTCTTAGTTGGCTATTTTGACCAGTCTTATAGATTTGCTCTTATTGCCTATCTGTATCCTAGCAAAGTATATTCCGTTGTCCAAGTCTTGAGATTCTATATTTATATTATGCAGACCTGCAGCTAAAGTTCGATAGCCAATATTTTTGATGAGTCTGCCTTGTACATCAGAGATGTCGATTTTGACTTTTGCTTTTTCGTGTAGATCTATATGGATAGCAAAGTTATTTATAAATGGATTGGGACTTGCTGTCAAACCTATACGATCGTCTAGACTGTCGGTGCTGTTTGGGATCAGGCATTCTCCAAGTATAGGAATGTACTGAAAATCGGGAGTCAATAGGTTTTTTACTTTTTCCTCTGGTACCTCAAACCAATCCATCAATACAGATCCATATACAGAACGAAAATCATACTGCATAGCTACTCCCTCTTCGATATCTACTTCCGGGGCGATCTCTGGATTGGCGCCTATGATGCCAGGGTTGACACAATCTCCAAATATCATCATGGGAGCTGCGGTACCATGATCTGTACCAAAGCCTGCATTGGATTTTATTTTTCTTCCAAACTCAGAGAAGGTCATTCCTAATACACGCTTCTCTAAGCCTAGTGCTTTTATGTCTTGCTGGAAAGCATCTATACTGGCAGATATATCTGAGATAAGGTCTGCGTGTTGCCCTTTGGTAGGGTCGCCATCCACTACTTGATCTGCATGCGTATCAAAACCTCCAAGTTTCAGGACGTAGATTTTAGTTTTTAGACCTCCTGAGATCATCTTTGCTACGACCTGCAGTTGCGAGGCCAGCTTTGTTTCTGGATATGAGGCGTATAGAGATTCCCCTTTTTCTACTGCCTCCGTAACAGGCGCAGCATATGCGTTTGTTTTTTTGAAAGTGTCGATCAGGTAAGCCAGCTCTTGACCATAGTATCCATCCGTAGCTTCTCCTTCTATGCCCGTATTGAGTCCACCTATATTGTCTGTATCGATAATGGCCAAACTGAAGTTGGATTCTTCTCCTTGGCATGTGCCAGAAATAGACTTTCCTAAAGTGATCGCGAAAGGATGATCCTGCTCGCTATTGGGATAGTCTTCTGGAAATCCAGGATACAGATCATCGAGATATCTACCTATCCAACCTGTAGAGTCGAAGACGTCAGCATCTGAACCAGAGTTCCAAATATCTGCGGATCTAAAGTGGGATCTGTTTTGATTTGGGTATCCTACTCCTTGTATGACTTTTAGATTTGCATTGTCATATAGATTTTTGATGCCCTCCATTTCTGGATGTAGACTGATGGTATCAGTAAGTGGAATTAATCTTTTTTCTGGAATGATGACATTTGGTCTGGCATTGTATAGGTTGTCATACATGTCCATAGGGACAAACGAATTGAGTCCGTCATTGCCACCATTCATGTCTATCAGTACGAGCACTCTGTCGGAGTCTTCATTGATGAGTGAAGCCATTCTCTGGGCTGCATTGGCTGTGACATGTACCCCTCCAAATAAGGCAGGAATCGCAAATGCAGATGCATTTCTTATAAAGGATCTTCTTTTCATTTTAGCTCAATTGGAATTCAGGTATAGCATACATGGTGTGAAACAAGTCTCGCAACTTATTTTCTACAGCTCTTCTTTTCTCTTCTGTTGGATCTTGTAGGTAAGCGGTATATTCCACGTTCCATTCAAAATCTGGCAAGCCATCCAACAGTGCATGTTTGAAGAAGTCTAGGTACTCTGGACTCAAAGCCTTTGGAAAAAGTATATCACAAGATTCTTGGATCAGTGCGTTTACATCTGTTGGATTGTCAAGGGTAGCAATAAACTTTATAAAGTCAAAGCCTTGTAAAGTGGGATCCGTATTGGAATATAGAAAGTCAAATTTGTCGACCATCTTCTTGCGAATGGCCAGACTAGCAGAGTTTATCCAATCCCGATAAAAAATAGGATCTTGATAATAAGCCGGCCATCCAGCTACACTTGGGAGCTTGAATATTTGAAACCCCATTTTGTCCAAATCCCAATGCCACCATAGCCATGCTTCATAATTGAGTATGATATC
The DNA here is from genome assembly GCA_937974575.1 of uncultured Saprospiraceae bacterium. Classification (GTDB taxonomy): domain Bacteria; phylum Bacteroidota; class Bacteroidia; order Chitinophagales; family Saprospiraceae; genus JALZVN01. The sequence goes on from CALJVI010000014.1 coordinate 6,502, forward strand.
TTCGGGAAAAGGGACTTCTACAGGATTGGTAAGAGACATCAGATAATCCAAAGGATTTTTGATCATACAGCCGATGATGTCTTCTCTATAAAAGTAAGCACTGCTCAATAGTGCTTTGATCGCGGGCTTTATTTCATAATCGTTTTCTAGGATGATCTGTGCCATGGGTGCTATAATGTTAGCTTCTACTTCGGCATCAATATCATAATTGACAAACCAGGTAAATAATCTCCTAGAAATATAATGTGCTACTTCATCTTTTTGGAAGATGATGTCAACGACGGTTTTGTATTCTTGATCCTCTTCATTTTGAATGACCTGATTGTCAAAACGATGAGAAAGTTGCTTCTCACCTTTGTCATGCGCCCATGTTCTAAAGCGTCCTTCTGTGGTGTCACTAACCCAAGGCGACCACCCAGTCAATGCTTTTGCAAAGGCTGCGATATCTTTCTCGGTGTAGTTGGTATAGTCTCCCTCGGCTACTAATGGACCTTTGCCAATAGTGAATAGCTCAAGCAATTCACGAGCATAATTTTCATTTGGCTCTGCGGCTACATTTTCATTACCATTGAGGAAAACCAGCATAGATTTGCTGATGGTTATTTTTTTGGTGAGTTCTCTAAAGTTGCCTAAGCTATAATCTCTGAGAAGACTTATATAGTTCCAGTTAAAATTTGGGCCTATGTCCCCACTGATGGCAAAGTGATTGTGCCAAAACATAGATAGCTTGTTGACAATATTGAAGCCATCTCTGTGCATGTTTCTGTAGAGCCAAGGCCAAGTGGTTTTGCCCCTAGAGAAAAAGATCCCTTGTATACTGCTATCAATAGGCTTGTTGACCCAAGTCTCACCAATACCCGCTTCTGGATCCTGATCAAAATCTATGTATATCGGCAGATCAGTGGGTTCAGGAGTGGAGAGCAGTTTGTCAATACTGGCGTCTAGACCCAAGTCCAAAGCTTCCTTTATGAAGTGTTTTCGGGGACCGTATGTAGTACGCCTAAGCAAGTGTGCTGCACGCTGAAAATTCCATTCGCCGGTAAATTTCTCCAACATTAGTATTCCTGTTTTGGTTTTACTGTTACAGTAAATATAACTCAAAATCCTCTAGGATAATTATCCAGATTGGTTTTTAAGACTATTGATATGCTATTGCAATAGGTTGTAAGTATAACTATCTCCAAAAATGATTCCCAAATTGTTATTATTTGAAAGGATAGATTGGAAAAATGATATTTTCAACACTGCATACACGTAATCAGCCAAATAGGAATTTTGAAATAGTAATATTTATGCTGCAGAACTACAGTTAAGAGCTTGTATAATAGAGTAGTGAGCAATTCTAAAAAATAGAGAGACCGCTGACGAATATATCGTCAACGGTCTCTCTTGATTTATGAATGGATCAATCTAGTCTTTACTTAGCGAATAAATTATTGCTGTAATGCTGTTGCGTTTAAGTAAAAACATAAGATCCAAGACTTGATATTCAGCAGGCCAGAATAAATTATTTCTTACTAGGCATAGAAGGTCTCACCTCCACTTTGCTAGGTAGGGTCCTAGGATGCATAGTCAATAAATCGACGACTAGTTTACCAATATCTTCAGGTTGAATCTTCCAAGCATCTGCTTCAGAAGGAGTATGGTCGTTGAAGTGTGTAGCTACACTACCCGGCATAATGGTACTTACTTTGACGCCTTGGTCTCTTACATCAAGCATCACTGCCTGTGAAAAACCTACCAGTCCAAACTTACTCGCATTATAAGCAGAACCTTTTGCAAAGAAATTGGTGCCTGCCAATGAAGCGATAGTAATAAGGTAGCCTTCAGATTTTTTCAAGGCATCAAGGCTTGCTTTAGTACTGTAAAATACGCCAGTCAAGTTTACATCAATTACTTCATTCCAGTGCTCGATACTCATGTCATTGATACTAGCGAAGTGACCGACACCTGCATTGGCAATCATGGCATCAACGCCTCCAAATTTGTCGATCGTAGCTTGAACAGCTGCTTGTTGTGAAGCATAATCACGCACATCGGCTACTAGCCCTAGACAATTTGAACCCAATTGATCCGCAGCTTTTTGGACAGCTTCCGCAGAGCGACTTGTGATGGCAACGTTCATGCCTTGCGCCAATAATGCCTCCGCAACCCCGTAGCCAATACCTTTTGTACCACCTGTGATGATGGCTGTTTTTCCTTTTAGCATAGATTCTTTTTTCTTTAAAAGTAATACAAATCAAGGGTTGAAATGTTGTAGCGCTCAAGCATCCTTCTATTTTAAAAGGTTTATTGTATTGGCATAAATTTAGCTAGGCAGTTTTGTATCATTATCGAATATGCTAAGTATACATATAGTATAATAATATATGTATAATATGAAACCCAAGCCAGCGAACAACGAAACCTCAAATTTCCATAGAATTTGGTTTTATCTATTGGTAATTAGCTGTTTATCTACTCCTAGTGCTTTGTCAGCACAGTGTATAGGTGGGCAAGTATTTGCGAATAGTGGTTCTGAGATGACCTCCCTGTGTCTTGACGACGCTATAAATGTAGGTTTGAACGTGTACAGCAATAGCTCTGCTTCAACTGCTTATGCATATGTGGTCACAGATATCAACAATCAGATTTTATCTTATTCAGATCAAAGAAATCTGAAGTTTGAGAACTTGATAGAAGGTGTATACTATGTCTACGGTTTTTCTTATCAGGGTGATATTCTTGCTAGGATTGGTGATTATGTGTATTCGACTAAGTTTGCGGCAGACTGTTGGCAGATTTCGTATAATCGAATAGAAGTAAAATTGGCTACGCCAAATAGCAGTGAGATTCGAACCCCTGATTTCAAAACAGAGAAGAATATATGTTTGAATGCAGGTGAACCAGATTTTGTCGGCTTTCAAAATATTTCGACTAAAAATACACCTTATGTATTTCTAATAACTGATGTGAATGGAACTATCCTAGAAGTTAATTTCAAAACATTTGCAGATTTTTCTAATTCTCCAGTAGGAGAATGTAAAATCTATGGGCTAGGATATACCGGTCAACTATTGGCACAATATGGAATGAATATTAATGAAACGCTTTCGACGGGGTGTTATCAATTGTCGGATAATGCAATAGATGTAAATAGAGCCCGAGTCAAAGGAGGTCAAATTTATACTCAAGATGCTCAATCATTTTACACTTTTACGACAGATGATGCGCAATCCAATATCCTTAGTTTTACAAACACAGGAGGGGTGGAAGCAGAGTACGCTTATGTACTAACTGATGCATCCAATAATATACTCACTAGACTAGAATCTTCATCCATCGATATGGAAGGATACAGTGCAGGAACCTATAGAATTTGGGGTTTTTCTTATTCTGGTGATATTCTTTTAGATGATGGACAGTCTATATTTTCTGGGCCATTTTCAAGTGGTTGTTTTCAAAGATCATTTAATGCGATCACAGTTACCACAGAACACGATGGAATAGTATTGCCACCATGTGTAGTAGCATCCACTACGATTAGTGCTTTGAGTGAAACTACTATTTGTCAAAATGGACCATTGCAAACCATCAGCACAGATGCTGAAATGAGTCAGGGCTTAGAGACTACTTTGTTGATCGTAGACCAAGCTAACACTATAGTAAGTATTGCTCAGATTTCGGAATTGCACATATCACTTTTGCAGCCAGGGGCTTATTCTATCTTTCAGGTAGTGTATGATAATATAGATGGCTTGTTGGAAGGATCCAGTTTAAATAATTTAAGTGGGTGTTATGCATTGAGCAATAGCATCCCATTAAATATTTTGTCGGCAAATGATGCAGAATGCACAACTGAAGAGGAATGTATTTTAATCGCTAGTACACTTAGTGTAGACAGAGATACAGTATGCATAGAAGACTCAGAAATGCGAACCATATCTTTTGAAGTAGACAACATTGGTCTAGAAGCAGAAGGTATATTGATAACTGATGAAGCGGGAGTTATTTTAGAGTTGAGTGCTGATCGTATATTTGAAATCAACACTGCTGGTTCACGGACCTTTTATCATATCAACTATGTGGATACTGTTCTGATATTTGGAGGAGAATCTATTGATGACTTAGTAGGTTGCTACGCCATCAGTAATCCGATTACAGTAGTTGGTCAGGAAGATTGTTTTGTAGAGCCATGTGCCGTAGTTTCGGCAGTGATCTCTACAGCAAGTGCTACCTCTCTTTGTACATTGGATTCGTCTGATGATGAGGTAGAGATGGAATCTGATGGAGGATCGGGTGTAGAGTCCTTGTTCCTAGTTACAGAGGCTGGAAGTACCATCATTAGCAGTTCTAGTGTTGATAACTTGTTGATATTTGACATCGATATGCCAGGTGATTTTGAAGTGTATCAATTGGATTATGCAGAGCCATTTTCATTGGCAGATGACTTGGATGACCTAGAAGGCTGTTTCGCATTGAGTAATGCCTTGTTGATTTCGAATTCAGAAGATAATTGCATAATTGAACCAGATCCTTGCTTGAATAATGGTGGCGAGATCGTGTATAATGGCCCAGCTGGTATATGTGGAGATGATGGACAAAATGATGTTTTAGATATTGATGTGGTACAAAGTGGCGGCAGCAATAGAGTATTTTTATTGGTTAATGAAAACGATATTATTGTCAATATTGCACCAGCCATTGTCATATTAAATAATCCATTTCCTGAAGGAAGCTATAAAGTATATGCTTTGAGTTATGATGATTTTCCAACTGGTCTAATGTCCAATTCAAATATAAATGATCTAGAGGATCTATGTTTGAGTAATAGCATAGACTTTGTGGTGTCCAATGATTTCTGTCTTGGGGCTGGAGTCAGAGGGGGACAAGTGAGTGATGAGTTTGGACAAGATGAGATAAGGTTATGTACCAACGTGGTCGGAGAGGTCTTTACTATAGATCTTGCAAACTCGGGCTCCACAGCATTTGATTATCAATATGTAGAAACAGATGAGAATAATATTATCACCAATATTATTAATGGAAACACAGTGATGTATAATGCAGATCCAACGGAGCGAATGAATAACCGAATATGGGGCGTTTCCTATACGGGACTTTTTACGGCATTCGTAGGTGAAGATATTACGAGTGTGCAATTGAGTGATGAAACATTCAATGTGTCTGATAATTTTATCGTAGTAGAAATTGCAGTAGTGATTGGAGAAGATCCAGAAATAGTGGGCTCTGAGGCTCCTTATGCGGAAGTGCCAACAGGGCAAGAGATCATTTTGGACCTTGCTCCAAATATGTCTGCTTTCTTGGATTATGAAACGGCTTATATCCTATTTGATATTGATGGGGTGACTATTTTAGACATACTCTATCCAGATGAAGACTTTAATATCGTTTTACCGAGTTTAGAGGCTACTCCTTTGACTGGTGAGTTATTAGCCTTGACCACTATAGGATATACAGGTGAGATTTTGTTAGAAGTAGGCGGGCAAGCCAATGCTGCATTTTTGCCTAATGCAACAGACGTCACTACAGGATGTTTTGATGTGGCTAATGTCAATATCTCGATTCGTGTATTTGACGATGGGGGAGGTGTAGATATGCCTTTAGGAGAAAATCTGAATAACAGTATAGGAGAGGATGTTTCTCTAAGACCTAATCCAGTAAAAGAAATTTTGGAAGTTACTTTCCCGAAATCTTTCATAGAGCAGAAAACAGTATTGAATATATACAGTATAGCAGGAGACTTAATTTTAAGTAAGGACTTTGTAAAAGCGCCAACAATAGAATTAATTGATGTTTCTGGATTCAGCAACGGTATGTACACACTCCAAGTGTATACAAACTTTAGTGCGAGGACGGTGCAATTTTTAAAAATCTAGCTGTCTTTTTTGAGAATGATTTAGCCGAGCATTGAGGCCAAGGGCTTTTCATATTTATTAGTATCAGTAAAACATTTGTTTTTCTAATCGATAATAAATATGAAAGCTTTTGCCAATTTGTTTCTCCAGTTGGAGCCATGACTAACTGTTGTGGAGCCATTTTTGATTTGCCCTCTCTATTTTCTTATGATCAAGCCTTAGGCTATGTCAATAAAAAAACACCACTCATATACATGAGTAGTGCTTTTCCAAATATTGGATTTTGCGGTACCTTTGGGTTTAGTTCAAAAGACTAAATTCAGTGATTGAAGTATTCCCTTTTCTAACTATTTTAAGTTTGGAATGTGAGGTCCATTCTGAGTCGGTTAGGTTATCTAGCAGTTCGTGATATTTATTTTTTGTAGCGATAGATTGGGTCTCTCCATTAACAATCATTTTGTTTTTCTTCATGAGCAGAGTGAATTTTCTTTCATTGTCGATGAATCCATCTGAAAGCAATTCTTTTATAATTATAGCTACGATATCGTCTGTAGGAGTGTGATGGTCCGCCATATCCTCTTCGAGTTCTTTCATGTCTTCGGCTAACTCTTGTTGCAATTCTCTCATTTCTTCAGCTAGTTCTTGCTCTATATCAATCAACTCTTCTGTTAATTCTTGATGTAATTCTATTTTTTCTTGTTCCAGTTCACGCATTTCTTCTTGAAGTTCTTGTGCTAGCTCACGCATTTCTTCTTCAAATTCCATTATTATTTCGCGTTTCTCCATTTCTATTTCGCTGATCTCTTGTCCCATTTCATCAATAGCCGCTATCTCATCATCCAAGTCTAAAGTGTCAAATTGCACCTGCGTATATTCATTATTCGTATAAGCTCTAGTTACTCGAATTCCTTCTCTAGCTTCGGCCTTTAGTTCTTCAATGGCTTCTCTAATGTTTCTTTTTTCTCTTTGCAGTTCTTTTCTTGCTTCTTCTCTGTTCAAGTTTTGAGCATAGCTATTCCTGCGGATCTCTCTTTTTATGTTTTCTTTTTCTCTAGTGATCTCCGCTTTTTGTTTAGCGATTTCTCTTTTCATTTTTTCTTTCTCTTTATAGAGATTTGCTCCATGTCTAACTTTTCGTTTTTGCATTTCTGTATTTTGACCATCGTCGTCGCTGATAATTAATAGATCTGCTTTTTCTTTCAATTCCTCTGTTTCTTTGTCGCTGAGGCTGTACTGGATTTTGCTAATCTCTTCCTCGCTGAGATCAGAACCATTTATTTCCATCTCTTCGATGTCTCCATCTTTGAGGGTGATTTTCACATCGCTTTCTTCAATAAGTTTTTCAAACTTTGGAATATCAATATACTTTTGCTCTGGATCTTGATATTCTATGATTGATTCCTCATGTGGTATGGTGTCTGCAAGTGTGATCTCTACACTTTTATGCTCTAGGTTTGCAAGCGTAGTAGAAACTTCTGCAGTTGCAAGGGTAGAAGCAGAAGTCTCTTCCATGTCCACAGTAGTATCCTTTGAATTTACATCTAGTGTGCATATCAGCAGTCCAAGTAGGACTAATGAACACATTAATAGTTTTTCTTTCATATTGGTATTTTTTTGTGGTTGTTTTAATATGCGTTGTACTCTTTGCAGTAGTGGTTTTTTATTTCCAGAGAATGCCATGGCTAGGCTATGTTGCGCCGTACTGGTTTCTTCTATAGCGACCAATGCTTTGAGGTAGTTCACTCTATTCCCGGTGATGTCGATAGCTAAGTCGTCGCAGCAATGTTCTCTTTGATTTCTAATGATATTGGAGATAATCCACACTCCAGGATTGAAGTAATAGATACCCTCCACTAAAGTTTGAACAAAGTTGAATAAGTAGTCATGACGTACAATGTGCGCCAACTCATGAGCCATGATAGCTTCTACCTCCTGCACAGTGAGTTGGTTCAGCATCCCAATAGGAAATAGAAGAACAGGTTTAAAAAATCCAAAAGTAAGGGGAGAGTTTATTTTATTCGATTCACCTAGGACGATATTTTTCGCAAACATAATTTTCTTGGAAAGTTCATTTAGTGTATCGTTCCAAGATTCTGATACAGGGATAATACTTTTTTTAATATGCTCCAGTTGGATCAAGCCATGCGCTACAACCATTAGAAAAAGTAGAAAGCCGATAAACCACCCGCCTACTATCATATAACTATGCTCACTGATTAGATTTGTAAGGTTGATGAAATAATGATTGCTTTGGGAGTACTCTATTGTGTCTATGCTAGATATGTCTTCTAAGATAATTGACTGAGCAGTGGAAGTCAGCTCAGGCATCTCGAAATACATAAGGAAGGTAAGTACACTGATGCATAGAAGTGCAAGCAGAGAACCTATGGCTGCGGAGAATTTGACCTTTGCGCTGATAGAGCTGGCTTGCTTAGCAAATATTGATAACAAGCACGCTATGAGCAAGCCTTGCCATAGAGAATGAAGTAATGTCCAGCTTATGGCGTAGATCAATTCGTCGGAGTAGTTATAGAATATATTTTCCATAGCTTATTTATTTTCTATTTTTTCAATCATTTTTTTAATCTCGTCAAGCTCTTCGGTAGAAGGTTTGTGGTTGCCAAGCGCTTGCATGACCAGCTTAAGAGATGAGCCTCTAAAAGCAGTGTCGACAAATTTTTTCAGCAGCTGACCTTGCATTTTTTGCTCATTTACTTTTGCCTTATATATATGTGTGCGTGAAGAGTCGTCTCTAGTGACAAAGCCTTTTTCGAGCATCAGCTGCATGATTTTAAGACTAGTGGTATATCCTACTTCTCTCTGTTCATTTAGCTTTTCGTTGACAAAGCGTACGTTTTGGGGGCCAAACTCCCAGAGTATTTGTAGTATTTCTATCTCGGATTCAGTAGGCTTTAATTTCGATTTCGACATGGCTGATAGTTTTATACGAATCATTTCGTACTTCAAATATATACGAAGTGTTTCGTACTTCCAAATTAAATACGAAACTTTTCGTAAGTTATTTTGTCTGGGCCTATTATTTTGTCTATTTTTTTGGACTAGCGCTGAGTAGTGGTAGTGCTCCCGATTTTTTTTATCGGGGGTACTAGTGCGCAGCACCGAGCAGGCTTGCGAGCCACGGATCATAGCGACCACCGCTTTTTTCAGCGGTGGTAGGCCCCTCATCAGAATTATTTTTTCTGAATCTAGTAAGTGAAAAATAACGTTATAAATACTAATTACTTTCACTACTTTAGCGCAAAATATAGGATATGAATTTTAATGACTTTGAATATAAGCGACCAGTATTGGATGAGATGTCATCTACATTTAAGTCGCTAATCGAGCAGTTTTCGACGGCTATATCTGCGGAGCAAGCCAACGCATTGTTTGAGCAGATTGCGACACTCCGAAGTGACTTTACGAGTATGTATAGTATTGCACACATCCGACATACGATCAATACGAAAGATGAATTTTACGAAAAGGAGCAAGCCTTTTTTGATACGAGTATGCCAGGGTATCAGGATTTGGTGACACAGTTTTATAGGGCTTTGTTGCAGACCCCTTATCGCGGGTCACTCGAAACTAAGTGGGGCGATCAGCTGTTTGTAATCGCTGAGCTGAGCTTGAAAGTATTTACCTCAGCGGTGCTGGAAGACTTGAAGTTGGAAAACAAGCTGCGTTCTGATTATGTAAAAATAAAGGCTGCTGCCGAGATTGAATTTAAAGGAGAGAAATATAATCTCTCTGGTTTTGTGCCTTTGGAGACGGATGATGATCGACAGACACGCCAAGAGGCCGCTGTTGCAAAGTGGAATTTCTACAGTAGTCAGAGTGAAAAGATGGAGCAGATATTTGATGACTTGGTACAGACAAGACATCGGATTGCTAAAGCTTTGGGTTACCAAAATTTTGTTGAACTGGGCTACAATCGTATGGTGCGATCCGACTATACTGCAAAAGATGTGGCTTATTATCGGGAGCAAATTTTGGAGCATATCGTGCCGCTTGCAACCGACTTGTACAAGCGACAAGAAAAACGATTGGGTATAGATACGCTCAAAATATACGATGAGAACTATTCCTTTGCATCTGGAAATCCCAAACCAAAAGGTGACCCGGAATGGATCATCGCGCGCGCCAAAAAAATGTACGAAGCACTCTCTGAGGAGACGGGCACCTTCTTCAACTATATGCTCAATAACAACCTTATGGACTTGGTCAATAAGGAGGGTAAGGCGACCGGTGGTTACTGCTCCTACGTGTCGAACTATAAGTCGCCTTTTATTTTTTCCAACTTCAATGGGACCAGTGGCGATATTGATGTCTTGACGCATGAGGCGGGGCATGCTTTTCAGGTGTACTCTAGCAAAGAGATTGGATTGAGTGAATACAACTGGCCGACTTATGAGGCTGCGGAGATACACTCTATGAGTATGGAATTTTTCACTTGGCCTTGGATGGATTTGTTTTTTGAGGAGGATGTCGAGAAGTATAAATTTTCGCACTTGTCGGGAGCGATCAAATTTTTACCTTATGGCGTAGCGGTAGATGAGTTCCAGCATTTTGTGTACGAGAATCCCGATTGTGGCATTGAGCGACGCAATCAAGCGTGGAAAGAAATTGAGCAAAAGTATTTGCCTCATCGAGATAATGACGGTATCCCATTTTTGGAGAAAGGAGGATTGTGGCAACGACAGAATCACATTTTTGCCTCTCCATTTTATTATATCGATTATACTTTGGCTCAGATTTGTGCCTTTCAGTTTTGGAAGAAAGATCGTGAGGATCATGCCGCTGCGTGGTCGGACTATGTCCAGCTTTGCAAAGAGGGTGGGAGTAAACCTTTTCTAGGATTGGTCAAGACGGCCAAGCTTGATTCTCCGTTTGCAGAGGGTACGGTGGAGAAAGTTTCCAAACCTATCCAAGCTTATCTAGCAAGCGTGGATGACTCTTCGTTTTAGTTTTATTGTTAGGGGCCGCCACGACCTTGACTCCGGCAAAGCCTACGTCAGGCGTGACCGGATCGTCCGCTACTTCATGCCTTCTGATAGAAAAAATCAGAAGGCATGAAACGCTACCACTCCTCGTCTCTGGCGCACTCCGTTTGCACTGCTTAGGCTGTACGCCACGCCTGTGAGGTATGGGCTTTGTCTAGAAATTATATACCTCTGTCCGATTTTTTTCTTTAAGACCTGTTTACATCTTATATTATGAGTACGTTGTAAATCTAGGGATGATAGTTGTCCTGCAAAACATTAAGAAGTATGAAAAATTCTTGGAACTTATTCTGCCTTTGCGCACTAATCGCTTTGAACTTTGCCTCATGTTCTACGGATCCATGTGGAAATGATAAGGATGATTTTTTGGCCAAATTTGATGTCCTCATAGACAAAATAGAAAAGATCGACTACGATACGAAGGATTCCAAATGGGAGGGCTACAATACGGACTTTAAGAAGATGATAGAAGAGTGCTACAAGGTACATGAGGATGACTTGAGCAGTCGCGAGGAGAAAAGATTCTGGAAGAAGACCACATTATACTACGTAAAGACGTTTTCAGGTCAAGTCAATTTTGAAGAACAAGCAGCTGAAATTGGTAAGCTGATCGATGATAATCTAGAGGATGTATCGGGCAAGCTGAGTAAAGCCTTTAAGGATATGGATATCAACATCAATATGGATGAGGGCGAGCTGGAAGAGCTTTTTGAAGAGTTGGGTAGTGATATCGAGAAAATGGGTGAAAAGTGGGGCAAAAAGCTGGAGAAGATCCTCGAGAAGGAGTAGAAAAGAGTAACTAAGATCTGAAAAGGCCGTCTAATATATTGGATGGCCTCTTTTTATTTGTTATAACCACCTTTTGAACCTAACTTTGCAGAAGTGTACGACATAATACTAGCATTCATTACTGCCTTCACACTTACTTATTTTGCGATTCCATCTATAATCAAGGTGGCCAAAATCAAGAACTTGTGTGATGAACCTGGTGAGAGAAGATCTCATACAGTAAGTACGCCCTCGCTTGGAGGTGTAGCCATCTTTGCTGGAGTTATATTTTCTATTATTCTTTGGACACCATTCAATGTGTTTGGAGATTTGCAGTATATTCTTTGTGCCTTTCTTGTTATCTTTTTAGTAGGAGCTAGAGATGATATAGTGCCTATCGCTCCAACGCAAAAATTGATAGCTCAAATTTTTGCAACCTGTATTCTGGTTTTTAAGTCCAATGTAGTGATTACCAGCATGTATGGACTGTTTGGCATAGGCGACCTAAATATTTTTGTGAGTTATGCCTTGACTATATTTACGATACTAGTGATTATCAATGCATTCAACCTCATCGATGGTATAAATGGATTGTCAGGTAGTATTGGGACATTGATCGCTATTACCTTTGGTACCTGGTTCATCTTGATAGATAGATTAGAATTGGCTGTGATTGCTTTTACCTTAGCAGGATCTACTATAGCTTTCTTGAAATATAATGTCACGCCAGCTAAGATTTTTATGGGGGATACGGGCTCTTTATTGTTGGGTATCGTATGTGCTATCCTAGCCATCAAGTTTCTGGAGTGGAATAAGAATATCATCACTCTCGCCGAATATAGCCATTTGAGACCTTTTCATATCAAGAGTGTCCCTGCGGTAGCTATTGGGATTATGATCTTGCCACTATTTGATACGCTGAGAGTGTTTACCATGCGTGCTATGCGTGGACGATCACCTATGAGTCCAGATAGAAACCATATTCATCACTTGTTGATTGATTTTGGATTTTCACATATGAAGGCAACGGGTATTTTGGTATTGGTCAATACGCTGTTTATTGTCATGGCACTTAATCTTCAACAGATTGGAAGTTTTAGCCTTATCATGTTGATCTTGGTGATCGCTACAAGCCTGACAGGCGTTTTATTTTTCTCGGTAAGACAAAAGCGCTTAGCTAAAGCAGCAGCTCAAAAAACGGCTGTACAAACGAATGGTTCTCTAGTCTTAAATCCTAGTACAAAACAATCTGAGGCTCTAAAACAGGAGGTTTCAGAACGCAATTAATCAATCCACTCAATAAAAAGCAGCATGAATTATATGTGGATTTTTATTGGAGGAGGATTGGGGAGTATGCTCCGTTTTGGGATTAGCGATCTGTTGAGTAGATATAATTATGCCTTTCCTTGGGCTACACTAGCCGCTAATTTCTTTGCATCACTTATACTGGGTTATTTTCTTGCTCAGGCTGTTGCGGGCCAAGGCTCGGACTTGAAAAAAGCGCTTATCATGACGGGTTTTTGCGGTGGATTTAGCACCTTTAGTACCTTTAGTGTGGAGAGCTTTCAGTTGTTGCAAGAGGGGCAGTATGCCTTTGCATTGTTCAATATACTTGGCAGTGTACTTTTGTGCTTGCTTGGAGTAGTTATCGGGTACCGTGTAGGCTCTTCAATCTAAGTGCCTACACGGTATCTGATCTCAAATATTCATTCAGTTACGATTCCTTTTTTTGACTTTGCCACTTTTGTGATTCAAGTGGCATCAGGACTTGCTCCTTACGATGCTTTACTAGAATCTTTTAGCGATAGGCTTGATTCATCATTATTGTCTTTAAAAATGCCGTATATCACATAAATCAGACCTATCAATATCAGGATAGACAATATCAGGGTGATGATTTCTCCACGGTAGTAAGAGCTGGGCTCAAATTTAAATTCGATTTTATGATTACCTGCTGGTATTTTCAAAGCTCTTAGGATGTAGTTTACTCTTATATGATCTACCAATTGACCATCTATATAGGCATTCCATCCTTTATTGGGTCCGTACCACACTTCAGAGAATACAGCCAATTCCTCTGCCGTAGCATTTGAGGTATAGGTCAGGGCGTTTGGTTTATATTCTGTGAGTTTGATGGTACCACTACCGTTCGGCTGCAAACCACTTACATAGTCACTATATTCTTTGTGAACAATTGCAGTCTGTTTAGGGTCCAATCCTGTGAGTCCATCTATCTCTTCATTTGGAGTGTTGACCATTTTGATGGCTCCTACCGTCCATGCATTGCCAAGTGCAGGAAACTGCTGAGCTTTTCGATCTTGTGTGATGATATATTTAGTATTGAGCATAGCCAATACTGCCTGGTTGTTTTGAGTGATTTGGTAATCTATAATATCCTGAAACCGCTGCAATTTAGCTGCATTATATCCTCCTACGGTCTTATGAAAATAAGATGAAGATGCGGAGTTGAAAGTGTTGATGCTCAAGTCAAATACTCTATAGTGCGGGTCTTTATCTTTTAGTATTTGTGTGTCGACTGCTCTTGGTTCGAAGTTTTGTGTGTATTTAGACTTTTTTTCAAAGTCACTGCTGTCTACGTAGCGTTTTGCAACCGAGAGTACATCACCTGTAGAGAGAATACCTATGGCTGCAATCATTATGGTAGCATTGATCTTCTCTTTGAGGTATGCCCATATCAGTCCAGTAGCAATAAAGATCAAACCAGCGGATCTGAATGCATCACTGCGGAGCATGGAACCTCTGTCTTTTATTAAGGCATCTATATTGTAGCCAGCTTGAGCAAGTCGGCTATCTCCATCGGAAGTCATGTCAAACATGGATGGAGCCAATAAGCCATACAATAAACAAAGGCCTCCAGAAATACCGGCTGCTATAGCCACTTTCGTGATTAAGGATTTTGCATTTTCTGTTTTTAGTATAACATTTGTTAAGGCTAGCATGCCTAATATAGGAACGAAGAAGCCAGCTACCACCAAAACACTATTAGGAGTTCTAAATTTATTGAACATTGGAAAAAAGTCGAATAGCAATCTGTTGAAAGCTGCAAAGTTCTTACCAAGGGATGCCATAAGCATCAGCGCAACTACTGTGATAAGCCATACTTTCACACTGCCTTTTACATTCATGATGCCTAATATAAATAGAAAACATATGATTGCTCCAAAGTAATATGGACCACTCGTGAAAGGAAGACCACCCCAATATAGAGGTGCTTTAAAGTCTCTGCCAACATTGGCTCCTTTTGATTTTAGATCCTTGAGTAGTGCCGAACTTTTACTTAGTCTTTCTTGAGACCCACCACCAGTTGCTCTGGGGACTATACTGGACATCAAGTCCGCCCAGCTATTACTCCATTGCATAGCATAGTTCCATTCCAGACCTTTGGTCTCTGAGGATGAGGTAGCGGTAGCTTTGTTGGACGCTAGGATTGGATCTCCACGCATGGTGTCTTTAGAATACTCATAGGTAGTCCACAATTTTGACGCTGAAGAACCCACTCCCACTCCTGTAGCCAAGAGGAGCACTAAAAGTGTTTTTCCCAGATTTGCTCCTTGGCCATTTTTTAACAGGCGTATAATCTCTATAAGAATATATATCCCTAAGCCTAAAAAGAAGTAATAGGTCATTTGGATATGGTTAGCATAGAGACTCAGTCCGATACCAAGTGCAAAGATAATTCCGCCCTTGAGGTAGTCTTGTTTGAAGGTCATTAATAGACCCATTGCGATCAAACCAAAGGAAGCCAGTACTCTCAGTTTGGTCATATGTCCCGCTTCAAAAAGGGTCATATTTCCTGCCGAAAAACTAAAAGCCAATGCTCCAATAATACTGACCCAGGGATTGACCTTTAGATAAATCAGAAATAAGTAAAACATTATTGCCATTGCAAAGAAGTAGCCTATGGGCCTAGGTATAAACAGATTACTTGCTTTTTCTACATACCTCAGTAGGTTACTTGGTTGCTTCCCATCTATTTGATAGGCAGGCATTCCGCCAAATATCGAGTTTGTCCAAAGCGAGCGTTCTCCGGTTTTTTCCTTGAATTTGGTGATCTCATTTGACATTCCTTTATACTGCACTATATCTCCAGCAGGAATAACCTTTCCTTGTATTTGTGGCATAAAGTATATGATGGCTACAAGCAAGAATATACCCGCAGCTGCTAAGTGCGGTAGTAAACGTTGGAATAGATTGGTTGTCATAGAGTAGGCGTTACATTAGTTATTTCAACAAAAATAATGAAATAATGCTTAATACCATTTATGGCCATGGAGATAGCCTCCAGCATAAATGATATTGCATGTAATTACGTGAAATTCACCGCTATGTTTGATGCTTAATACTATGTATAAGATGCTTGTTATTTGGCAGCCTTCGCTTTAAGAACGTCCATCGACACAAACTTCAGCGCCTTTTCGTGGGTAGATTCTAGCACCACATTCGGCGCGTGACCTGCATCATAGGCTTCTTTCCATCTAGAAGCGCAAAGACACCATTTGTCACCAGGTTTCAAGCCAGGGAAAGTACTAGGAGCGGGTAGAGGAGTACTCAAGTCATTGCCTTGTCCCTTGGTATAGCTCAAAAAGTCTTCAGTTACCTCTGCACAGACAACATGTACACCATAGTCCTCATGCCCAGTAGTGCAAAATCCATCCCTATAAAAACCAGTTATAGGAGAGGTGCAGCACATTTGTAAAGCTCCACCGAGTACATTTTTTGGGTTGTCGTCTTTCATTGGTTGGCTTTTTATTGACATAGCTAGTATGGAAAGCGTTGTCAAACTTATTATTAGGATTAAATACTTCATTGTATTATAAATAGAATTTAGTTGATTATAGTTTCAGGGTGTTGATTCTTCCTATAACTTCTCTAATCTTTTTCCTCTATATGATCATCCATATCATAAACCATAGTAAGATGATCATCGGCAAAATTACACCACGTACAATAATCTTCACCACATCCTTCCTCAAACTTATGTGCATGGATATTTGCCCAGGTTTCTTTGATTAGCCCTCCCACTAACTCCTCGTCCTCCTGTGAGATCTTGACTACAAACTCATCAAACTGATTGTTGTCATTAGGTTCCAGTGATGCGATTTTTGCAGAGAGTACCTTGTATTTACTATCTCTCGCATTCTCTAATAGAATCTTATAGAAAATAAGCTGGCGCCAGTATTGTTTCCCTTCAGGATACGTCTTGGTAGGGCGACCCACTTTCGTTTTCATCGTCTTTGTATTACCAGTCTTGTAATCTACTATTTCCGCTACTGAGGGAGAAATGATATCTACTCTATCCAAA
>CALJVI010000015.1 GCA_937974575.1 uncultured Saprospiraceae bacterium
TGATGATGATAAGGTTCGTTATTATTTATACTGAAAGCACGGTACAGTTGTTCTGTAAAAATGAGACGCACCATTTGGTGGGAAAAGGTCATAGGCGATAAGGCCATCTTTGTCTGTGCTCTTTGATATACAGCATCCGAAAAGCCATAGGCACCTCCAATGATAAAAATCACTTTCTGGTAACTGGCATTTTGTAGCTTCTCTATCTGTTTTGCAAATTGCATAGAAGTAAAGGATTTTCCGTTTTCGTCCAATAGTATGACGTAGTCTTTGGGGGTAAGTCTCTTGAGGAGGCTATCTCCTTCTTTATTTTTGAGCTCAGAGGTAGAGAGGCTCTTGGCATTCTTTTGATCTGCTATTTCCTTGATGTCAAAAGCAGTGTACTTAGTCAGCCTTTTTTGGTAGATGGCTATGCCGTCTTTAAGGTAAGCGGTATTGGTTTTGCCAATCCACCAGAGTTCACATTTCATGGGACTAAGCTACAGAATTTCTAACTCTTGGAGAAGAGAGGAGCGTTCAGGAAATTCTTTGGCTATGGCGTCGGTTATAAAGTGTACCATATCGTGGGATCCTATTTTCCTCAAATTGATCAATATCTTACGTACCCTTAAGACGGGGATAGGGCCTAGATGAAAATTTAAGTAGTCCTTTATGAGCAGAATATACAGATGGTTCATAGCTTTTTTCTTGCCTGGAAGTAGGCGAGGGGTGACTGCTTGTAGCAAGTCCAAGGACTTTATTTCTTCGATATAAGTGAGAAGTTCGTCTGTTTGTTGGAGTTGAAGGAAGATTTCAGCTACTGCTTCTTTCTTGTTTGCATGAAATGGACTAGCCAATACACGGGGTAGGAGGTCCTGGAGATAGGGGTCGATTTCTGACTCAGAAAGGGTGTGAACGATTTTTTCGAGATAGGATAATTCATAGGCAGAAAGGAATAGCAGTTCTCCATACATGAGGAGTCTTTTATGGTCCTTTTTTATGCTTGCCTCCTCGTATAAGTGCTGATGGAGTACCGTGTTGAGGCTCTTATTATACTTTTGTGTCAGGCCTATTTCTGCAAACTTTCTGACCTGCTTCCAATTTCTATTTTGCTTAGCATCATCTATCAAGTGAAATAAAATATCAGCATGAGTCAAGTGTTGTTGGATCAATGCTTCTGCTTTCTCTTTATTGCCTTCTTCTTGAGCGAGCTTCAGCTCTAGTAGTATCAGGTTGATGTTATTCTTTTTGGACCATTTTGAAGAATTGAGTTTTGCTTCCTGTAAGGTCATATCGAGCTGACTTTTCTTTTCCTTGGTAATGGCCATCAAAAGCATGGTTTCTAGATATGGTCTTTCTAGATTGTTGTTCATGATACTATTGATGGATACCTCTTTATTGAGAAAAGTAAATATATCATCAATGAGTTCGGGGCTTACCAAGTTTTGGGGAAAGCTATTGAAAGCCTCGATCACTTCCTTGAAAAGCTTGGAAAAGAAGGTATCATCCAAAACCTTGTCAATGATAATAGGCAACTGCAACGAAAGGGCTTTTAAGATAGAAGTTGCTTCTGTGTATTTTTTAGCTGCTATCTTATCTTGGCTTTGTAGCCACAATTCTTCTATGATGACCTTCAAGTGAGAGGCACCCTTTACACTAATAGAGTTGTCTTTTTTTCTATTGAGCCTCATTGCTGAGAGTAGCAATTGAGAATAATAGTTTGTATCGACTGCATCTGACATGGAGGCAGACAAGAATGCTTTTAATTCATTGGTGAAGCTCTTGTTCTTACGAGCGTATTGAATAATGAAAGTGGCCAAGTCTTCTTTACTTACTTTTTCTAGCAGGCTGGAGATTTTGATCTTCGCTTTTTGTTTAGACGGAGCCTTTGAAGCAGATGCCTGATCTGCATTTAACAAATCTCTACGCAGTTGGATCAGTAAGGTCGTGATGTGGACACAGGGTTTATCTTTGTTGTAGTCGCTACAATCGCAAGTGATATTATTGACAATACCACCCTTTAGTTTTGCTTCTACCTCGTATACTTGGCTCGTCTTAATGGATCCTGTCCATAAGTTATTGTCTGACTTGAAATAAGAAGTCAGTCTCTTATTTTCTAAGTGTCTTTCCGCAATTTCATAAACGTCATTTGCAACCTGAAGTTCGATATATGCTAGTTGAAAACTCATTTATGGGGTGCGTATTTTGAGGTTAAAGTAAGAAAGAATTTAAGATTGCATAAAGCAAACAGTAAATTAATTGTTTAGTTTTGTAATTCATATTCATTGGCCTTTTGTTTTTAATATTTAACAATGCTTAAATTAGGATTAGTAAGACATGCGAAGTCAAGTTGGAGTCATACGGACTTGAATGATCATGATAGACCGCTCAATAAGAGAGGAATAAGAGATGCACCTATTATGGCCCAAAAAGTAGAATTGCTCTTTGGAAGCCCAGATCTATTGATCTCCAGTACAGCCAACCGTGCATTGACTACGGCTAAGGTCTTTAAAGAGGCCATGAATTTAGAAGATATGGCTTTGGTTCAGGAAGGTGGATTGTATCACGCTTCCATAGACGATATGATGGACTGCGTGTCACTGATAGATCCTGAGGTTAAGTATGCCATGCTTTTTGGGCATAATCCTACGACCACCTATCTTGCCAACTCTTTTCCTGGAGATATGATTGACAATGTGCCTACTTGTGGTGTGATTATATTAGAATCTACTGCCGATACTTGGCTTAATCTTAATCAGGCAAATACGAAGAGATTGGCCTTTATCTACCCCAAAATGTATGTATAAAGGAGTCGGAAATATTATATCTACATCTTTTTTGGTTTTTTACGGCCTGTGTATATGCTTCTCTTGTACCAGTTCTGGTGCTTCGTTGCCTATAGCAGACGATAAGCTGGTGGATATATTATGTGATGTGCACATTATGGAAGGTGCTCTCCAAAATCGTTCAAATGACGATAAAGATAGTATTGCAAAGATGTACTATCAGCAAATTTATGATAAGCATGATATCAAAGAACAGCAGTTTATTGAAACACTAGAGAAGCTAGAGCTCGATCCCAAGAAAATGGGTAGCATTTATGGTGAAATCCTAATTAGATTGGATACGCTAGAAGAGCAATCTTACAAGAGTAAGTACAAAAAAAAATAAGGTTCCTTCTAGATCGGGGGGCGATCTTTCTGGTAACCTTACTTTTGTAAATAAGAGAATAATAATATACTTACAATAAGTCAAATTCTAGTCCGACATTGCTTTTTTTGATCACCATGTATTTAAAGCAAGCTTTTTAGTTGCAAACGTGCACTTTGGTCTATTTAACGTAAGCGGCTATTGTTCAATTGTCACATCTGTAACTTTGCCAAATCCATTAAATACGGACTTGCTGTGAGTAGATTAGTATATTTATGGCATGAGCTTGATATTATGTCTATCTGCAGATATTTTTTTGCTGTTAGTTTTGAACCATTTCAACTATATCTAACTTGTACTTAATTTAGTAAAACAACCTACTTTATTTTTAAGAATGATTCTCAAATGCCAATCTAAATGATAGAAAGCTCCTCGCCGAAAGACACTAAAATTCTGATTGTAGATGATGAGCCAGATATCATTGAATTCATTCGCTACAATATTACCAATGCAGGTTATCAAGTTTTCATGGCTAGAAACGGTGTTGAGGCATTGGAGTTAGCAGAGTTAGAAAGACCAGATCTCATTCTATTGGATATCATGATGCCTAAGATGGACGGAGTCGAAGTGTGTCAAAGATTGCGTGCGGAGTCTAAATTCGATAATACGATCATTGCTTTTTTAACGGCACGAAGTGAAGACTATTCTCAAGTAGCAGCTTTGGACTATGGAGGAGATGACTATATAACCAAGCCGATCTTACCTAAAGTTTTGATGAGTAGAATAAAGGCTTTGCTCAGAAGGCGTCCTGCGGGCAAGTCTGCGACAACAGAAGCAGCCCATATCATCAAATTTGGAGATATTACCTTAGATAGTGAGCAGTATACTGTAAAGCAGAATAATGAACTCATTGAAATGGTGAAGAAGGAGTTTGAACTCCTAAGTCTCTTGGCCTCAAAACCAGGAAAGGTATTCACTAGAGAAGAGATCTTTGGAAAAATATGGGGCTATGAGGTCATTGTCGGAAATCGTACCATAGATGTACATATTCGTAAGATTAGAGAAAAACTTGGTGACTCGTGTATCAAGACAGTCAAAGGTATTGGGTATAAATTAAATGTCTAATGTTTAAGAATCCTACAGTTAAGCAAATTGCCATTTTTAGTAGCATTGCAATTACGTTCGTTTTTGGACTTTTTCTCTTTGCTCACGAGTCTAATATTCTCGCACATTATAGAATTCTGAAATTTTTTGTTTTTACAATAGTTGGTCTGATCTCCAGTTACCTCATTGTTTTGTATGCTGTGAGAAATTTTGCCCATGAAAGAATCAAACTCATCTATAAGAATATCCATAAGGTAAAGCAGGCGGGTACAAAGGAAAAAAATCCATATGTAGGAAGCGATGACATGATGGATCGGGTAGAAAAGGACGTAAATAAATTTGTGATAGAGCAAGATCAGGAAATCCAAACCCTCAAGTCTCTAGAAAATTATAGACGAGAATATTTAGGCAATATCTCACATGAATTAAAGACTCCTATTTTTAATATTCAAGGATACATACACACTTTGATCGAAGGCGGGATCTATGATGAGAATATCAATATGGATTACCTCAAGCGTGCTGCCAATAATACAGAACGACTCAAAGTCATAGTGGATGACTTGACAGAGATTTCAAAATTGGAATCAGGAGTTTTGGAATTAGAGTTTGAAGATTTTGACATTAAATCTCTGGTCGAAGAGGTGTATAAAGATCAAGAGTTTCTTACCAAGAAGATGAATATCTCCCTAGTTTTCAATGATTCAGCAGATAATTCATTTAGGGTAAGAGCAGACAAAGAAAATATAAGGCAAGTCCTTATGAACTTGATTACCAATGCTGTCAAATACAATAAGCAGGATGGAATAGTGAAAGCGAGCTTTTATGAAATGGGACAGAATGTACTGATAGAAATTGCAGACAATGGACCGGGTATCGAAGAGCAGCACCTTCCTCATTTATTTGATCGATTCTATAGAGCCGATAATCATCGGTCTAGAGAGATCGGAGGCTCAGGCCTTGGTTTATCTATTGTGAAACACATTATAGAGGCGCACAAACAGACTATTAACGTAAGGAGTTCAAAGGAAATAGGGACTACCTTTGGGTTTACACTCACAAGATCTAAATAATTAAATAGCGGGTTTTGCAGCTTGATCTTTGGCGACAGTATCCTTGTCTTCAGGCTTACCATCCTCTTCCTCAATCTCAAAATTTTTGAATTCAATCCGATCAAGTATGACCTTAATGCTGTCTTTGACCCTGTTGTATTCTGGCAAATCTTTTTTGGGCATAGGATCTGGTGGAGGTAGGTTTTGCTTTCTAGGATCAACCTGTACTCCGTTTTTCCAAAATCTGTAACAAACGTGATTACCGGTAGCTAGACCAGTTTTACCTACATATCCTATCACGTCTCCTTGTTTCACACGAGTACCTACTTTGACGTCTCTTTTGAATTTAGACATATGCAGGTATTGAGTAGAGTAGGTCTTGTCATGTTTTATTTTGACATAGTTGCCATTGTTTTTAGAGTAAGCACGCTTAGTTACTGTACCATCTGCTACAGTCATAATCGGAGTACCTCGTGGTGCAGCATAGTCTGTACCGAGATGCGACTTATATCTCTTTAGCACCGGGTGAAATCTTCTTTTGCTGAATCTTGAGGAGATACGATTATATTTGACTGGAGCTTTCAAGAAGGCTTTTTTCATGGGTCTTCCAGTTAAATCAAAAAAGCCATAATGCTTTTCATTTTCAAAGTAAACAGCATAGTACTCTTGGTCTGAGTTTTGATAGTAAGCACCATGCAACTTTCCAATACCTACAAACTCTCCATCTATAAAATCTTGTTCATAGTAGGCTTTGAATTTGTCTCCCTTTTGAATGTGGTGAAAATCTACAGACCAGGCTAGGGCATCTTCCATCTTTGTAGCCAGATCATAATTAAGACCATTTTTTAACATGGTAGTCCAAAGAGATCCATCGATGATACCTGATGCTTCTTTGAATACTTTGTCAATCTTATGCTGTACTTTTTTTGATTTACTAGGCTCTTTTAAGTCATATTGCACGTAGTAGTAAGGACTAGGTTCGTAGATGAAGTAGTCAGCACTATTGGAAGGATCTCGATTGAGAATAGAATATGCCTTGCTAGCTTGTAGGTTTCTTACGTCGAATATATCTCTTGTCTCTTTGGCAAGTCTATCGATAGCAGCATAGTCCACTTTATGTTGCAGGAGTATATCCGCTAGAAATTCATTGTCATGGATGGTTCCTTCAAAAACTTCAAAGGTGTCTAAGACAAAGCCAAATTTTAGAGTAGGTTCGGTAATTGGAAAAAATCCGATTTCTTCAATTTCAGTATTTAAAAGTGCTACGCTTTGTTCTTTTTCAGCACCGAGATTACTTACCATGAGTAAGCAAAGACCAAGAAAGGCACTTGCGAAGAAAACTTTACTTTTAGATAACTTATATGTCGAGGAGGGATTTGTGTTTGTATTGGAGTCTCCCACTGTATTATATTTTTGCACGAATTAAATACAAAAATAGCCTGCTTTGGTCAACAATCCAAATGCATAACCGGGTATTCGGACAATAATAACTTTATCGGGATAAGATTACATCTACACGACGGTTTTGCTGCTTCTCTTTTTCTGTCAAAGTACCAGAAATAGAACCTTTTGCACTAGATTCAACTTTTTGTTGAATTTCCTGTGAGCACTTGGTGGAAAGGTATGAAATGACGGAATCTGCCCTTTTTTGAGATAGAGTAAAATTGTAATCTTTGTCCCCTGTGTTATCAGCATAGCCTATCACTTGAACTTTCCAATCATCGTATTTATTAATTATTCTAGCGATACGATCTAGCTTTTCATAATCTGCATCTGGGATCTCCGAGGAGTTTACATCAAAATAAACTTGAACAATAGTTTTTGTGTGTCGATCCTCGCCAACATAAGCGGGCTGAGCTTCTTTAGGTTCCAGCTCTAGGTACAATGTCTGTGCAGCTGTTAAGATATACTCTTCTAGAAAGTGGGCTTCTACATAAAACTTGTATCCTTCTCTACTGATACGATAAGAGTAGGCCTTGTTGGCTTGCAGGCACATATAGATATTGCCCTCTTCATTGCTCATGTAGTTCAAATTCTTATTGTCTGATCCGACTATAACTTGCTGATTAGGCAAGGCTTCTTTTGTGATTTTGTCAATGACTTTCAATACTACCGGGAATACTTTTTGTGGACGATTGAGCTCGGGCATTTTGGCAAAATATAGATCAAGTCCTCCTTTGCCACCTTCTCTGGCTGAAGCAAAGTAAATGTGTTCTGTATTGTCCGAAACAAATAGTCCCAACTCTTTTGCAGGTGAATTGATTGGGTACCCCAAATTTACGGGTACGCTCCAATGGCCATTTTCCATAGTAGTTACAAAAAAGTCACCTTCCCCTTGACCAGGGTGAAAGTTGGAAGTGAAATAAAGATGCTTGCCATCCTTAGCAATAAATGGGGCTTCCTCGTCACCTGCTGTATTGATATTTACGCCAGCATTTTGCGGTAGTCCCCAGTTGCCTTTATTGTCTTTAGTACTATACCAGATGTCCGATCCGCCCAAGCCTCCATCACGAGTACTGGCAAAATATAGAACCTTACCATCACAGGTTACTGAGGGTTGAGAGTCCCAAGCAGAAGAGTTTAAATTCCCATCTGGAGCCTCTTCTGTGCTTAGCTTACCATTTGTAAACTCGCTGGTATAGATATCACAATCCAGGTTGTCCTCACTCCGTTGACAGCCCGCATAATAGACCGTTCTGTTGTGCGGCTCAAATTTGGCCATACCTTCATTATTGGAAGTGTTGATGAGAATAGCATCTTCACTTTCATCTCCCCAGCCAGTTTCTGTTCTTTCCGTCAGCAAGATGTCTTCCTGCTCATGACCTACTTCTCTAGTAAAGAGTAGGTATCTACCATCATTACTTAGACTTGGCAGATATTCGTTGTCTTCAGAATTTATATTCGTAAGCGGATAGAGCTTGATGGTACTTGAGGTATCTAGGTTATTAATGTATTCCAAGTTTTTCAACTTGACCTCGTAGTACATGTCATATGATTTTTCCAAACCACTTTCCTTCTGTGCATTTGCATAGCGCTTATCTTTCATCTCTTGGTAGATGCCCAAGTAGTAGTTTGCTTTTTCTGTATTATGGATACGGAGGTAGGCGTCGCCAGCTTCAAAAAAGGCAGCACGCGAGAGTTTTCTATCTA
Source organism: uncultured Saprospiraceae bacterium (assembly GCA_937974575.1). Lineage (GTDB taxonomy): Bacteria > Bacteroidota > Bacteroidia > Chitinophagales > Saprospiraceae > JALZVN01. The sequence continues at coordinate 8,436 of CALJVI010000015.1, forward strand.
GCTCAAATGATCGTTCTAGTGCGTCAATAGCTTTTTCAAAATATTCCTCATCGTAGTAGGCTTTTCCTAATAATCGGTGTGCTATCGCAAAGTCCTTTTTTATCTTGATGGTATGGACTAATTGTTTGATGGCTTTTTTATTGTCGCCATTGGAAAGAAGAGCCTGTGCTATTTGCAGGGATTGTTTTGCATTATTGGTGTTGACAATATCATTGTTTTGACAAACGACTTGGCCAGATCCAATAAAGAATATCATGAAGGAAATAAAAGCCTTAACTACTACATTCATTTTATCTATTTAACAGCAAATAAAATACATCCATTTTCGTCTTTTTGGGGTGTACTATATATTAGTTAATATGATCTATATTCTTGCCAAATTAAAGGAAAAACAGGAATATAACACTTTGATTACGCTATTTTGGGCTTAATTTAACAGTTCTAGTCCGTGATTGGGTCCTTCAAACTTAATATCCATTTGGTAGCCATCTGAAAGCAAAGGGCTGAGCAAGATTTGCAAGATGTCTTTTACCTTTTCTTTAGACTTGCTATGGATATCGCTTTTAAGGGCATCTTTCCTAAATTCTTCTCGAAGTAGATTAAAATTCTGGTTGAAATCTTTATCAGATATACTACGCATCCAGCCTACATCCAACTTGTCTACACGAGGATATACTTCATGCGAAAGTATACTTGGTTGGGGTAGGGTGACGACTAGTCTTTTGCCCTTTTGATACATCTTGATGTCGAAATACTCGTCCAGCTTGAAGCCAGCTTTAACTATACTAATGGCTGAGATATCTATCTCTGTAGAGGAGACATTATAGCCTAGCACTTGTGAGTTGAGTTTGCGTTTGAGTCCTTTTTTGTCTCGGATCTCCATGGTGGCCAATTCTGAAATAGTCGATTCTACTTTTTCGGAAAGCATTCCTCTCGATCTGGTAAAGTCATCTATGATGGCTTTTTCTTTTAGGCGTTTTATCATTGGGGCAATCCCTTCATCTAGCGTGATACTGCAAGGTTCGCTAATCTTGCGTCCTTCTACTTTCAGGTATCCATCCTTAGTTTCTAAGATACTAGTCAGGATATGATTGACTATAAAGCAGGTGTATTTTGAGCTTACTTCATTGAAGGCTTCCACTGCTTTTGAATTATCCTGTTGATACCAGGTGTCCGTAGATTTATGCACGCCAGTGCGTAGGCGCATAAAATCTTTATAGTACAAATCCTTTACATAGGCATGATGATCATTGTAACGATCTCTGGCACTTATCATTAGGCTATCCGTAAATCCCATACGTTTACCGAGATGGTTTATTAAAGCCATATTGTATTCATAGAGAAAGTTGTTGAATTCTTTTCGGTGATTGGATGGGTCAGCGAGGAGCTTGATGGTGTATGCATCATCTACCTTGAAGGTGAAATCCGTAGGCCTATACTTTACTTTAAAGTCCTTCTTTTCATATGTGCCCCCTTTGGGCGTAAAGATGTCTGTAATGCCACCACCACCACCACTACCTATATTTTTGTAGTGGTTATAGCCAAAAAATAAGACTATTCCAGCTAATAATAAGGTGAGTAGAGATCGTAAAAATGATGGTGGTTCTTCTTCTGAAGACCTATATTTTTTTCTGCCAAACATATTTGTAATTCTTATGTTTATGCGCACAAAATACACAAATTCAGTGATATATATACTAATTTTTATTGACATATATGATCTCCTACCTCCAGCCCAGGGCTATGCTTTTTCCGTACTATCTGCTTGTTGGCTTTCAAGCTGTTTTATACATTGCTTAGGTATTATTGTTAGTCACCCAAAGAGCGTATAGTCAGTTGATACTTCTCAAATATCGCGTAGGCGAATAGCCGGAGCTCGACAAGCGGAGCGCGTAGGAACAAGAGATGGCAGCGGTATAGCTTTTTTCAGCTATAGGAGCGTACAGCTCGGTCACGCCTTCAGGCCGTGATGGTCCCCCATCAAATGCTGAAAAGATCTCCTTATAGTGATTCTCAATTAGGGACTGAAGCCAAAAGAAATCTTCACGTCAGAACCTTGTTGATAGTTATAGGAAACAATAATATTGCTTACCTTGGAACGCAAATCTTTTGATACTTTATGTTCAATCCACATCTTACCCTCAACTGTGCAGGTCGGCTACTTAGCTTGGAGGAACCCATCGTAATGGGCATCTTGAATTTGACACCAGACTCATTTTATGACGGAGGACAGCATGACTCCGACTCAAAAATACTCACCCAAGTAGAGAATATGCTCCTGCAAGGCGCTAGCATCATAGACATAGGTGCGGTGTCTACAAGACCAGGTGCGGACTTGTTGGATGCTAAGGTCGAAGGGGAAAGGTTGATTCCTACACTGAAAAAAATAGTTGGAAATTTTCCAGAAGCCATCATTTCTATAGATACTTTTCGCTCGGAAGTAGCGCGCAAATGTGTAGAGCATGGTGCTGCTATGATCAACGATATTTCGGGTGGAAGTCTCGATCAAGACATGTTTAAAACCATAGCGGAATTGGCTCATATTCCATACGTACTCATGCATATCCAAGGAACACCTGCCGATATGCAAACCAATCCGCAGTACACTGATGTAGCGCTGGAAGTACTAGATTACTTTATCCAAAAAACTACTCAATTGGTAGATTTGGGGGCACATGATGTGATCTTGGATCCTGGATTTGGATTTGGAAAAACAGTGGAGCACAACTATGAGTTGCTGCAAAAAATGCACGTTTTCAAAATGCTGGATTGGCCAATTCTCGCCGGTCTATCAAGAAAATCGATGATCTATAAAGTCCTAGAATCTTCCGCTGCAGAAGCACTTAACGGGACCTCGGTACTCAATTTTGAAGCCCTCAAGCAAGGCGCAAAAATTCTTCGGGTACATGATGTAGCTCCAGCTATAGAAACTATAAAATTATTTTTGCAGTTAGAAAAACATGTTCCAAAAACAGATTTCATATGAAAAAAGTAAGCCTAATTTTTAGCTTTATTATTCTTTGTTTGACTTTAGGTCATGCACAAAAAACATATCTGCATTGTGGCACATTGATCACTGCAGAGGACAAGAAAGTTCAGCAAGAAATCACCCTTGTTATAGAGGGCAATTTGATCTTGGATATCCAAGCGGGATACAAGACGCCGAGTGAAAAAGATGCTGTAGTGATTGACCTAAAAGAGCATACTGTTATGCCAGGCCTACATGACATGCATGTGCACATCGAGCATCAGTCCAGCAAGAAAAGATATGAAGAAGGTTTTCGGCTCAATGAGGCAGATGTAGCACTGAAAGCCACAACTTATTGTAGGAAAACATTGATGGCTGGTTTTACCTCTGTTCGTGATCTGGGTGGTAGTGGAGTGAACGTTTCGCTCGGCAATGCTATCGCCAAAGGACACATCATCGGGCCGCGTATATTGACTGCCGAAAAGGCCATCGCCACTACTGGTGGACATGCCGATCCGACCAATGGATTGCGCAAGGATTTGCTCGGCGATCCTGGACCCAAGGAAGGGGTAATCAACTCGCCAGAAGATGCTCGCAAGGCAGTACGCCAGCGGTATAAGAATGGAGCCGACTGTATCAAGATCACTGCTACAGGAGGGGTACTCAGTGTAGCAAAAAATGGTTCAGGACCACAGTTTTCGGATGCCGAACTTAAAGCAATAGTTGAAGCGGCAAAAGAGTATGGATACGTGACTGCCGCACATGCGCATGGTGCAGAGGGTATGAAAAGAGCGGTGAATGCAGGCATAACCACCATCGAGCATGGCACCAAAATGACGACAGAAGTAATGGATCTGATGATCAAAAAAGGGACCTATCTAGTGCCTACTATTAGTGCTGGAAAGTACACCGAAGCGATGGCAAAAATACCGGGATATTATCCTGATATCATTATCCCCAAAGTACTCGAAGTGAGCCCTATGATTCAAGAAACTTTCAGAAAAGCATATGAGCGTGGTGTCAAAATTTGTTTTGGAACGGACTCTGGCGTATCTCCACATGGAGACAATGCAAAAGAATTTGTGTACATGACGGAGGTCGGCATGCCAGCTATCGAAGCCATCATTTCAGCAACCAAAACACCCGCAGAAATAATGGGAAATTTGGATAAATTAGGTACTATTTCCATCGGTAAATACGCAGATATTATTGCTGTCCTTGGAGATCCTTTGGCAGATATGTCCTTGATGACAAACGTGAGTTTCGTTATGAAAAATGGAGTTGTATATAAGTCTGAATCCAACTGATACATGCCTTACATTCAAAGCCTAGATTTCAAACCCAAGTGGCCATACGGCTATACTCATTTCAATACCATTACTACAGCTCAATGGCGCAATGTAAGTCCATTGCAGTTTGCTAGACATCGACTAGAATTGCAAGATGGCGACTTCATGGATTTGGATCTGTCTACCCAAAATAATTCTACCGTTGCGATCATTCTTCATGGATTGGAAGGAGACGCCAAGCGGCCGTATATGTTAGGGATGGGCAAGGCCATGCAAAGCATAGAGATGGATACCCTGCATGTCAATTTGCGAGGATGCAGCGGGGAACCCAATCGTTTATTGAAGTCATATCACTCCGGAAGTACGGACGATTTGCAAGCAGTCATCGACTATGTTATTTCCGCATTCCACTATCAGCGGATAGTGCTTATTGGATTTTCCTTAGGTGGCAATATCGTTTTGAAATACACAGGCGAGCAGGCTACGGATATACACCCCGATATCAAGGCGGCTATCGGTATTTCTGCTCCTGTAGATTTGACATCTTGCGCCAATGCGATGGGGCAGCGAAAGAACTTTTTATACATGCGTCGTTTCTTAAATAACCTGCGAGTAAAAATCGATATCAAAAAAGATATGCTTCCATCGGACATGGATTACGAGCAGCTGATGTCGGCCAAAAACTTTCACGAGTTTGATCACTGGTTTACCGCACGGGTCAACGGTTTTGACAGTGCCGCACATTACTGGGAGACTTGCAGTAGCAAGCCAGTTTTGTCACAAGTAGCCATTCCGACACTCTTGCTCAATGCACAGGACGACACTTTTTTGGGTGCGGATTGTTACCCCGCCGATATAGCACAGGATCATACTCTTTTTCATTTTATGGCGCCACAGTATGGTGGTCATGTTGGTTTTTCAGGCGACAATCGACAAGGCATGTTGTGGTCCGAGCATACGGTAGCACAGTTCATCCAGAAGCAGATTTAGGATCTGTAACATATTATATAATGGTCTTTTGATGTGGGGCGATCACCACGCTCAAAAAAGGAGCGGGTGTCAGGCTCTGCGGCACTCCACTTTGTTGCGGTGCTGCGCACTACTCCCTCCGGTCGTCTGCCTTCGATCCTTTAGCCTCTAGGGCTTCCTGCTATTCGCATCGCCTTGTATACTGCCTACTATTATGCATAACACTATATATACTGATTAATTTTTTCTGACTATCTGTATATTGGGCGGTGAAATGGATTAGAGGACAGTTATAGCTTGTCCAATAAATGAGGCACAGCAGTTACGTTGGCATCTGTATAATTCGTAGAGATGGGAAAACACCTGAGGTGTTGAAATTATATCACCCTTCCAGGGTTAGGAATCATATGTTATGCATTTTTTGCTACAATCTTTTCACCCTTCCAGGGTTAAGAATCATATGTTATGTGTTTTTTGCTACAATCTTCTCACCCCCCCCCGAAGAAAGTTCGGGGCAGGCTTTCCAGAGATGTTATTTATTTCTGGTAGTTAGACCTAGATTTACCTTTTGACACCTTTTTTAACCATTTAAAGTAGTACCCTAAAACACCCAGCAAACGAATAGTTAGATAATTTTTCTCTGAAGAGAAACTAATATTTGTCAATTCCTACAAAGATGCATATAGAGATATCTCTGTTTTATACCTTTGCAGCAAAAGGCATAGGATGAAGAAATACTTGGATTTACTAGAACACATAGTTCAGCAAGGGGCGGACAAGTCAGATCGCACGGGTACAGGCACAAGATCTGTATTTGGCTATCAATTAAGATTTAACCTAGAGGAGGGTTTTCCTATTGTGACTACCAAGAAGGTTCACTTCAAGTCTGTAGTCCACGAACTGCTTTGGTTCCTAAAAGGGGATACCAATGTGAAGTACCTCCAAGACAATGGTGTGCGCATATGGAATGAGTGGGCAGATGAGCAAGGAGACTTGGGGCCAGTCTATGGAAAACAATGGCGTGCATGGACTTGCGAAGATGGTAGTGTCATTGATCAGATCAGTCAAGTAGTTGATACCATCAAAACGAACCCAAATTCACGAAGAATTATTGTTAATGCTTGGAATGTGGGAGATTTGCCAAAAATGGCGCTCAGTCCATGTCATTGTCTATTTCAATTTTACGTAGCTGATGGCAAATTGAGTTGCCAGCTTTATCAGCGTTCTGCAGATGTATTCCTAGGAGTACCTTTTAATATAGCGTCATATGCACTCCTGACTATGATGATCGCTCAGGTATGTGGATTGGGATATGGAGACTTTGTGCATACTTTTGGAGATGTACATTTATACAGCAATCATTTTGAGCAAGCAAAGCTGCAAATGTCTCGAGAACCGAAGCCTTTACCCACTATAAAAATCAATCCAAACAAAAAAGATATTAACAATTTTGTCTTTGAGGATTTTGAATTGCTCGACTATGACCATCATCCGCACATAAAAGCACCAGTTGCAGTGTGATAATTCGCTGATGAACAAACAAATACAACTTGTCTACGTATAGAAATGGAATTAGTGTGTATTTACTATTTAGAAATAGTCTAAATAGGTTAGTGTATATAGATCATATTGGTTAAGATTCGTATGAGTTATATATTTGCGCTGACATAAATATGACACTTTGAAAGTGCCAAAAAATCAATGTCTACAAACTAAAAACAGATGATTAAAAAGTCATTACTCTTCAAATATTTCCTTGTTTTAATATTAGGTCTATCCTACAGCTTCTCGCATGCGGCAAGTGCTGATGAAGGAAAAGCCTTGTTTAAGCAATATTGTGCGCAATGCCACAATAAGAACATGAAGGACAAACTTACTGGTCCTGCCTTAGGTGGCGTTGAAGAGCGCTGGGAAGGAAAGGAAGAGCTACTCTACGCTTGGATCCGTAACTCACAAGAAGTCATCGCATCTGGCGACGAATACGCAGTTAACTTATATAATGAGTATAATAAGAGTGTGATGAATCCTTTCGTCTTCTTAGAAGATGATCAGATTAGATCTCTCTTGGATTATGTCAATTGTATGGATGATGGATCTTGTGG
>CALJVI010000016.1 GCA_937974575.1 uncultured Saprospiraceae bacterium
AAAACACTTAATAGACCATCTCCTACGAATAATAGTCTACCCCCTACATATATCTCCTTGTCTCGCATCTTGCAGCTATTCAGCAACATAAAACAATAGATATGAGCAATACAAATGAAACAAAGTCAAGCAGACTAAAACTCTGGATGAAACAATCCTTGTCTTTTAAGATCTCAAGCATTGGAGCAATTATTATCTTACTAATGATTCCCAATACTCTGGTCAAGGATATCATTAGAGAGCGAAATCACAATCAAACATCTGTCATCCAAGAGGTCAGTGATAAGTGGGGGAATGAACAACAAATCGTAGGACCTGTTTTGACTATTCCTTATAAAAAGATTTTTGAAGATGCCGACGGAAACGTAAAAGAAATTATTAGACACAGTCATTTTTTACCCGAGCATCTGAATATAGATGGAGAGGTCCATCCAGAAAGCAGAAAAAGAGGTCTTTACAATGTCGTCCTCTACCAGACTAACATTAGTTGTAATGGCTGGTTTGAAAAACCTGACCTCACTCCATTTAGTATCGATCCTAAACTGGTTTTATGGGATAAAGCATTCTTACAAATTTCCATACCTGATATGGCTGGCATCAATGATAATATAAAGATCAAATACAACAAAGAAACCTACAGAATGGAGCCTGGCATCGAAAAAATAAATGGATTCCAATCGGGTGTAAAAATCCCTATCGATTTAAATACAGACCATCCACAACTAGAATTCAGCTTTAATCTAGATCTCAATGGAAGCAACGCCCTCACATTCGGACCTATTGGAAAAGAAACTATCGTTACCCTAAGATCTGCTTGGAGCTCTCCCTCTTTTATGGGATCATTTCTCCCTGATGAGCACTCGGTCAGCGATGATGGCTTTACCGCTTCATGGAAAATATTAGATCTGAATAGAAACTATCCCCAGTCTTGGATTGATGATAAGCACAATCTTCTGCAATCCACTTTTGGACTTAAGCTCATGCAGCCCGTAGATGAATACTCCAAAAATACTCGATCTGCGAAGTACGCCTTGCTGGTCATCTCTCTTACATTTTTGATGTTCTTCTTTTTCGAAGTCATCAACAAACAGTCGGTTCATCCTATGCATTATATATTAATCGGTTTGGCTATCTCCATATTTTATATTCTCTTACTCTCCCTTTCTGAGCATCTTGGATTTAATATCGCATACATGATATCTACTTGGGCTATAGTCGGATTGATTGGTACCTACTCCACTACCATTGTAAAATCAAAATATCTTGTCCTTACCCTATCTGGTATTTTACTATCGATCTTTGGATTCATCTTTATCATTCTTCAACTAGAAGATTTTGCATTGTTGGCGGGCAGTATTGGTTTACTTCTAGTCTTAGCAGCAGTAATGTATTATTCCAGAAATATTGACTGGGACAATGTGGGGATGGTTAGTCCTGAAATTCAAGGTGATTTAGAAGCCTAGTGAAATGGCAACTCTCTCACTGCCGCCTGTCCAATTCGGAGAGGTGGGAAGAGCATCTCTAGCTTAGTTCTTCTTCGGTGTCTTGTACTCGTAAGAAATGCTTCGGTGCCTACGGTGGTTAACAATGATAGAGTTGCAAGCCGCTCTCAATCGTTCGTTGCACCTCCGCAGGCACCGAAGTCTAAGCTAATATGCGCAAGGCACCCAAGCTACTCTCTCCTGTACCATTACTAACTTTGCTTTTCATAAGCACCTCTTTCCTTTTTTAATCCAAAATGCATTAATTTCACAACTATAGTCGATCCTATCGTCATAAAACGAGTGTAATAACACTACTTCTTTGTTGGCATAGAATTCGACCTTTTAAAATATACATTGCCTATAAGCAAAGGGCTAGAGAAGTATAGTGTGGATTTAAAAGTCATTATTAACAAATAATTAATCCAGTTATACGTTTATAGAAGAACAAAAAACGCAAAATTTGCGTCTAAAAGGTAAAGGGTACCTCTGTTAGGATACCCAAAACATCAGTTTATGAAAAGGATATTGTTATTAGTAGGAATTGTGAGTTTGGCTTGGGCAGGACTAATGGCTCAAGACGATGATCTCGACCTCGATCAAGTAATGATCAATGGAGAATTGGTCTCTTATATGGTGGTTGACAATGACACCTTGCTCATTGCAGATCTTGAAGGCTTTTCTGTTTCTTCGCCTCGTACTTTTAAAGACAGAGACGAGTATCGAAAATTTTTGAAGTACAAGCGGTATGCAAATGTAGTGTATCCCTTTGCCGTAAAAGCAATCAAGATATTTCGTGAGTCAGACGAAGTTACACGTACGATGAAAAAGCGAAAGAAGCAAAAACATATGAAACGTTTGCAGAAGCAAATGGATGATGAGTTTAAAGAACCGCTTAAAAAATTGACAAAGACTCAAGGATATATTCTCATCAAGATGATCGAGAAAGAATTGGACACCCCTTTTTATGATTTGGTTAAAAACCTAAGAGGCGGCTTTGTCGCAGGATATTGGAATCAGCTAGGGCGTCTGAATGGGTATAGAATCAAAGATGGCTATATCGTTGGAGAAGATGTTATCCTAGATGTTATCCTAGACGACTATGATGTTTCTCACGATTATAAGTAAATCAAATACCGATTATAGACGACAAAAGCCCAGCCTGAAAATTCAGGCTGGGCTTTTGTCTTTGACACGTGAATTACTTCTCTTCTTTAGTACTATTTATCAACTTCTTCTCCATTAATCATTGATCCACCACAACCATCAATAAAGGCTTTAAAAGTGGTTCCTACAGGAACTGTAAATCCTGAATTTAAATCTATCCGAGTTTTGGAGTCATAATCAACAGTTAGATTTGTTCCACCAGACAATACTTGCGTCGAAATTATTACCCCATCGGTTTCATAGTCAGTAGATGTTGAGAGTGGCCCCGTTAAAGTATAGTTAGGCGGACAATTGGAGCCGGCACCTATTGGAGTCTTCCATATTGAACGTCCAAAAGTGGCAGCACGAAGCACATTTCCAGTTTGATAAATATTCAAATCACTCACTCTTACAGGAGGCAAATTAGTTTGAAATGGCACCCAAGTATTGGCTCCAGAAACTAATTGATAAACTCCTGATTGAGTACCTACATATAGGTCGCCAGTACTTTCATGTTCAGCAATACAAAAGATTGGAATGTTTGGCAACCCAGATGAAATATTAGTCCAAGCGCTTCCACTGTTTACAGTTTTAAAAACCTTCTGGCCTGAAATATAATCTCCACAAGTTATATAAGCCGTAGCTGGATTCGTTAATGAAACTTCGATATCCGTAAATTTTGCACCCCCGGCAGAAGGGCTACTGACTGTTGACCATGTGCTACCTGTATTACTAGTTCTTCTCACAATTGCACTATTTTTAATCGCATAGACATTAGATGGTGCAGAAGGTGAAACTGAGATAGAGCTATATGGATCTAGGTTAGAATCGCTTGTACTGTTGGTCCAACTTGTTCCATTATTAGTTGATTTATAAACATTTCCATAACCTGCATAGAGCGTAGTAGAGGTCATGGGGTCCATTTCTAAAGGCCACACAAAATCAGCTTGATCATTCGAATTACTAGGTTGAGGGCTAACTTCCATCGAACTAGTCCAAGCATTGGTAGTTCTATTCAAATATCCTTGTTGACTTTGGCAGAAAGAGATATTCGAATTAGTATGACTTATTGCTCCACCAACACCATCCGAATTATTGTTGATATTTTTCCATGTACTCCCATCATACCAAACTCCATCTTGATCTTGTGCACCTGCGATAAGAATATTTTCATTAGTTGGATACCCATCCATTGCATAATATTGTGTAATCTTCAAATCTTCAGATAAATCCGTCCAAGTAGAAGAGGTATTAAAGAAATCCCCTTTATGAATACCGCCATCATTCGCAGTAAATTGCACATTAGAATTTCCTGGTAAAAACTTAAGCATATGATGATCCGAATGAATGTACTTTCCTGGGTCTCCAGCCGCAGCCCAAACTCCATTTAGATTTTCTGTCCAAGATGAGCCGCCATTAGTTGAAATCCATCCATTCACTCCACCTAGGAATACTCTGTTTGCATTACTAGGATCTGCCACTATGCACATATTGTATCCTCCTTGAGTATCGTAAGAAGAAGGTAAGTTCATAGTCGTCCAATTCGCACCATCATTGACTGTTTTTTTTCCCATCCCATTATCTGAAATGGCATATACTGTACTTCCTGATGTAGCCAAATCAATTTTTACAGCCCCATTAATTGTAGTTGATTGATCTGTCCAAGTAGCACCACCATCCGTAGATTTAAAAACAATATTTTCTGATCCTGCATATAGTATATTCGAATTGCTAGGCTTTTGCTTTATGTCCGTATACGGAAAAACATCCAGAACTGTCCAAGTAGTACCTCCATCAACTGTTCTTCTTATATCTGAAGTAGTAGTCGCAATTACAATATTGTCATTGCCAGGGTTTATCCAAAGGTGATGAATTTGAAATTGTGACGTAGCATTACTATTGGTCGTATGCGTAAAACCCGTTGAGCTAAAACTTGTACCTCCATCAGTAGATTTGATTACCCCAACAGAAAGAGAGTGTTGACCATCAGCATCTCCTGTGGCTAAATAAATTGTATTACCTGTACTTCCAATAGCGATATCACTCACACCTAAAACTGCCAAACTACCTCCTACTGAAGTCCAATTGGTACCACCATTTACTGATTTCCACAAACCGCCATTTGCAGTACCCGCAAACACAATATTTGCATTACTTGGATCAAAACTTAGACAATTAACACGACCCATTCCAGCATAGGCGGCTTCAGTAGCTGTAGGAATAGTACTCTGCCCTACAAAGGACCAATTGCCAGTCGAGGAAGATTTTTTCTTTAATTCCTCAGCTTCCGTTAAATACTTCACCAATTGCTTAGGTTGTACAAAGTCACCAGAAGCATTCATCTGATATCTCCAATAGTATTCCCAGCGCTTATATTTCAGGTAAGGTTTACTATAATTTGGGCTTCCCTTTATTGCACTTTTCCCTTGGAACTTTTTATCCATTTCAGTTTTAATCTGCCGAAAAGAAATTCCCTTATTCTGCATATTAACCCAGTCTTGTCCATAGCTAAAAGATATAGCACAAAAGAAAAAGAAGAGGATTAGCTTACATCTATGCATAGTTCATTTTTTTTAAAGGTAATGAACAAAATCGAGACTCCGAAAATAATCTAATCCGTTTTGTTACTGCTCTTTTAAAGGTCATAAGAAACGATAGAATGGGCAAGCTTTCTGGCTTAGGCTTTCTGCTGAGTGAGGTAGCAGAGAAACCGGTTACGAATACCTATCCCAAAAGAGCCCGACCTGAAATCAGCTATTAAAACGGATCGGCAGTGGATACTCCTGAATAATATTCAATCAAAAAATATCACCCCCTTTTCAGTTCATCATAATATTCCATCTTCCTTTTAACCAGTATCGCATCATGTTTGCTGATCACACAACCCGCCTGTCCATCCAAGAAACCTAAGCGTAAAATATAAGTTTTGAAAAATCTAAAACTTGGAGCAAACCATCTTTTCAGTAATCCAATTTTACGACCCTTGGCGACCCACTCTTTTGCTGCCAGCTTAGCATACTTTGCATTTCTATCGAGATGATCTTGATGTGACTTATAGGAGTAATGCTCTAAAACACCGTCCAATTTTATTTTTTCACAATCTGTATCAGGCACCAATGTCTCATGCACATAATCCCCTTCCCAGCGTGCTTGATCCTTATGAAACAAACGCAGCTTCCAATCGGGATACCAGCCACAATGCTTGATCCACTGTCCACAAAAATTGGTCATCCTATCCAATAGGTAAACGGTATCTTTTTGTAGCCTTAAAGTTTGTAATTTTTTGATGAGCGCAGAAGACAATACTTCGTCTGCATCAATGGACAAAATCCAATCATGCTTAGCATATTGATGCCCAAGATTTTTGGTCTGGGCATAACCCAGCCATTCATGTTTGATAAACTGTGCTTGGTATTTTTTTGCAATGTCAGCAGTCTTATCCACACTGTCACCATCTATAATGACAATGTCATCTGTGACTTGCGAAAGCGCTTTTAAGCAAGCTTCCAAGTTATGCTCTTCATTGAGCGTGATCAAGACTGCAGAAAATTGCACTCGTGCCATGCCTTAGGTCAAAGATGATTCTGTAAGTCCTCCAATAGCGATGAAATGTGGATTGAGCAAATTCTCTTTATTGTATACCACTGGCAATCCAGTTTCATTATTGATCACACTGCCGCCAGCTTCTTCCAAAATGATCTGCGCCGCACAAGTATCCCACTCCATAGTTGGAGCAAGACGAGGATATAAATCTGCATCCCCTACTGCCAAGATCATAAACTTGAGAGAGCTTCCTTTACTCACCAAATCAGGAGTAGTATAGCTATCTACAAACTGTTGTGTCTCTTCATTCAGGTGTGAACGAGAGCACACAATACGTAATCCTTCATCCGTTTTAGAAAATTTATTCACCTCCATTTTTGCGACTTCTCCATCGACACTTCTGAAAGCACCGCTCCCTTGTACACCATAGAAAAGTTCTTTGGTCACTGGAGTATACACTACACCAAGTATGGGTCTTCCATTCTCAACCAATGCGATATTGACTGTAAATTCTCCATTGCGCTTGATAAACTCTTTGGTACCATCCAATGGGTCTACTACCCAGAATCGATCAAAATCAACACGCTCTGAATACGGAATCTCCTTGTTTTCTTCAGAAAGGATAGGATAAACCACCTCCAAAGCCTCCAATCCAGCACATATCACTGTATTTGCAGCACCATCAGCCTTAGTCAAGGGCGAATTATCGTCTTTCTTGCTGTATTCTATGTCTCCTGAGGCATTATATATCTCTAAAATCGCCTCACCAGCTTGAATAGCGATATTATTTATGTCTTTTACTAGCGTATCTAAGTTAATCATTAAAAAGGCAGCATTTTTGAATGTTATAATATGTGCAGTATCATTAAGCAAATCAACTTAATATGTACATTTGCGAAGTGCTACACATTGATTACTCAAAGGTATAACAATAAAGATGAAAAAAGTACTTGTCACCGGAGGATGCGGCTATATCGGAAGCCATACTATCATTGATCTGATCGATAATGGTTTTGAAGTTATTTCTGTAGATAACAACTCCAATTCAGACTTGAAAGCGCTCAATGGCGTACATGAAATAACAGGTCAAAGAGTAAAAAATTATACCGTAGATCTTTGTGACTACGAAAAAACGTCCAAGATATTCCAAAATGAAGGGTTCGATGGGGTTATCCACTTTGCTGCGCTCAAAAGTGTAGGAGAGTCTGTTGGGGAACCTTTACGATACTTTGATAATAATATCACTAGCTTATTAAACGTATTGAAATGTTGTAAAGAATACGAAGTTAATAACTTCATCTTTTCTTCATCTTGCTCCGTATATGGTAATGCTAAGGATCTTCCAGTTACCGAAGCGACTCCTTTTCAAGAAGCAGAATGCCCTTATGCTAGAACTAAGCAAATGGGAGAGCAAATCATTAGGGATTTTAGTTTTGCAAATAAGAATACACAAAGTATCAATCTAAGATACTTCAATCCAGCTGGCGCACATGAGTCCGCACTAATAGGAGAAGCTTCTCTAAATGCACCTACCAACTTGGTCCCTGTAATCACAGAAACAGCTATTGGGAAAAGAGACTCTTTGACTGTTTTTGGTAGTGATTACGATACTGTGGATGGCAGTTGTGTCCGAGACTATATTCACGTAATGGATGTAGCCAGTGCACATACCAAAGCACTACAATATATTATAGACGGAAAGAACGATACCAATTGTGATGTCTTTAATTTAGGTATTGGAAAAGGAGTATCTGTCCTTGAAGCCATCCAAGCTTTTGAAAAAGTAGCTAGCAAGAAATTAAATTATGTGATTGGCGATCGTAGACCTGGTGACGTAGTATCCATCTACGCTAGCATGGACAAAGCCAAATCAAAACTGAACTGGGAAACAAAGTACGACATTGAAGACATCATGCGTACAGCTTGGAAGTGGGAAATGGTACGTACCGAAACTGTCCTACAGAGTTAATTCACCCATAAATAACATCTAGATTAAAGCTTACCTCTATCTACTTATTGGTTTATGCTTGGCCATGCCGTACATTAGCATGCACAAGATATTATTAACCAATACTGTGGACTTATGTATCGTATACTCCTTACCTTATTTATATGCTGTTCTGTATGCTTAGCACAAGCACAAAGAGACTTTTCTAAAGTAGAAATCACTTCCGAAAAAATAAACGATCACCTCTATATGCTCCAAGGCGCTGGTGGAAACATAATGATCTCTACTGGCGAGGACGGTGTACTCATGATAGATGATCAATTCGCACCTTTAAGCGAAAAGATAAAAGCTAAAATCAAGGAGATTTCAAATAGTAAAGTCGAGTTTCTGATCAACACGCATTGGCATGGAGATCATACTGGAGGCAACGAGAACTTCGGCAAAGAAGGAGCGACCATCATCGCCCATGAAAACGTGCGTAAGCGCATGGCAAGAGGTAGGACCAAAATAGAAGCCGGCCGAAACATACCACCTGCACCCGCAGTAGCACTTCCTGTGATCACTTTCTCTGATGATATGACCATTCATTTTAATGGTGATAAGATTCATCTTTTCCATTTTCACAATGGACATACAGATGGAGATGGTATT
>CALJVI010000017.1 GCA_937974575.1 uncultured Saprospiraceae bacterium
AGAGCAGCAAAACATCAGAATCAGAATTCACAGAATTACAGAATTTCCAGAATTTGGACATGGATAAAAAAGAGAATTTAACTCTAATTAGAGAACCCTCTAATCTGCGTTGATCCGCTCAATCCGTTTCATCAGCGGTATACCGAAAAAGAGCAGCAAACTAGCTTAGCCCTTTATTTCTTCGGTGCCTTAGGTGTTTCGCCAGCGTCAGAGCAGCTTAGGTGCCTTAGGTGGTTAACCGAATGAGCTTAGCTTTTTCTTTGCTAACCGCTAACCGCTAACCGCTAACCGCTAACCCCTAACCCCTAACCGCTTCCCCTTATAAAACCCAATCAACCCATTCGTAGAAGAATCATGCGAACTCACCACATCATCCCCATCCAGCTCCGGAAGAATCTGCTTCGCCAACTGCTTGCCCAATTCCACGCCCCACTGATCAAAACTGAAAACATTCCAGATACTACCCTGTACAAAAATCTTTTGCTCGTACATAGAAATGAGATTCCCTAGCACATAAGGAGTCAGTTTGGTAAACATGATCGAGTTGCTAGGATTATTCCCTTCAAATACTTTGAACGGCGCAAGCTGAGCGATCGTATCAGCAGGCATACCTGCCAATTCAGCTTCTACTTGATCACGAGTCTTACCCATCATCAAAGCCTCAGTTTGAGCAAAAAAGTTAGCCAACAACTTAGCGTGATGATCCCCTATAGGATTATGCGATTGCGCAGGAGCGAGGAAATCACAAGGAATCAGGCGAGTACCTTGATGTATCAATTGGTAAAAAGAATGCTGACCATTGGTGCCAGCGGCACCCCATAGGATCTGCCCAGTTTGATAACTGATACGCTCCCCATTTCGATCCACCGACTTACCATTACTCTCCATGAAACCCTGCTGCAAAAAGCTAGCAAGCTTGTCCATATAATTGTCGTAGGGAAGAATCGCTTCCGTATGCGCATCAAAAAAGTTAGTATACCAAATACTTAGAAGCCCCAACAATACAGGAATGTTTTTGTCAAAAGGAGTCTCTCTAAAGTGAACATCCATGTCATGCATACCACGCAGCATTTCTTCAAACTGTGCATAGCCAATAGTACAAGACAGTGTCAGTCCGATAGCGCTAGACAAGGAAAATCTACCACCGACCCATTCCCAAAAGGTAAACATATTTTGAGGATCGATACCAAATTCGCTCACCGATTTTTCATTCGTACTGACTGCAACAAAGTGCTTGGCAATATGCGCTTCATCTTCAGCAGCATCCAAAAACCATTGACGAGCAGTCATGGCATTGGTCATCGTCTCTTGCGTAGTAAAAGTCTTCGACGCAATTACAAAAAGCGTACGCTCTGGTTTTATATTTTTAAGCACTTCGGCAATATCACTGGCATCTACATTAGATACAAAATGCGCACGCATGCCTGGCAGATGATAAGCCCCCATCGCTTCAGTAGCAAAAGCCACCCCAAGATCAGAACCACCTATCCCAATATTAACGATATCAGTGATAGGATCCCCTTCATAACCACGCCACTGCCCATTCTGCAATTGATCACAAAAAGCCTTGATCTGCTCAAGCACCTCTTTTATGGTAGGAACTACATTTTCTCCCTTAGATAAAATTTCGTCACGCTCAAAATCTCGCAATGCTACATGCAGTACAGATCTATTTTCTGTTTCATTGATCACTTCGCCGGCAAACATGGCATCCATATTTTCTTTCAAGCCACACTCCTCAGCCAGCTCAACCAGCAGGGACAAGGTCTCCTCGGAGATTCTATTTTTGGAGTAATCTACCAACAAATCCTTCCACTCGATATGCATCTTATCAAATCGATTGGCATCCTCCGCAAACCAAGATCGAAGATGTTTTTCTTTGATATCTTCAAAGTGGGCGGTGAGTTTCTGCCAAGCAGCAGTAGTAGTTGGATTGATGTTTTTCATTACTGTATTTATTTGCAGCAAAATTGCATTTTTTTTATGGAATTAAGAAACGAGCTACGTCTATAATAAGTATCAACGACCACTATGACAAATGTCTAAGCATATCAAATTGGGCAATCAAGGGGAAAGTATCGCTGCAGAGCGCTTGGCATTGTTGGGTTATGCCATCCTTGCTCGCAACTGGCGATACAAAAAAGCGGAGATAGATATTATAGCTACACATGAGGACACACTTATTTTTGTGGAAGTGAAGACTCGTAGCTATAACTATCTCTGCCAACCTGAAGACTCTGTCCACCAGCGCAAGCAAGATCTATTGGTCGCAGCAGCCGGAGCATACATGCGCGAGCACGACTACGATTGGGCCTATCGATTTGATGTAGTTTCTATCCTGCGACATAGCGAGCAGAGCTTTACAGTCAAGCACCTTATCGACGCATTCGAGCCCAGATGGATCCAATAGCAGCACTATTTTACAGTAGTTTCTCTTAATGAGACTTTAGGTTTGGGGCCATCACGATCCAGATTCCGGCAAGGGCCTACATCTGGCCGTGACTAGGCTCTCTGCTATATCCTGACGGGCCAGCGCTTCTAGAGAAAAGGCGTGCCTTTTCTCTACCTGCCCACGTCAGGATGCCGCTGCCGATCCTTTGTCCCTCACGCGCCATGCGGCTTGTCGAGCTCCATCCCTGCGGGACTCCGCAACCACCTCATCGCAAAAAAAAATTGACTATCCGTTTGCTGGGTAGTACAGGTACTACTTTAGTTAGTTAATTGATGTACCTCAAGATAATTCTAGGTACAATAGCCAAACAGAATAATCAACCCTGGAAAGCCTGCCCCGAACTTTCTTCGGGGGGTGATATGATTGTATCAAAACGCGCATAACAGATGGTTTTAAAACCCTGGAAGGGTGATAAGATGGTAGCAAAAAGCGCATAACAGATGGTTTTAAAACCCTGAAAGAGTGATATGATTGTATCAAAAAGCGCATAACAGATGGTTTTAAAACCCTGGAAGGGTGATATGATTGTATCAAAACGCGCATAACAGATGGTTTTAAAACCCTGGAAGGGTGATATGATTGTAGCAAAAAGTGGATAACAGATTATTTAAAACCCTGGAAGGGTGATATGATTGTAGCATATGTTTTAATCCATTTGACCACCCAATATGCGAATAATCAAGAAAAACAATTCACCCGAGACCAAATCAACAAAACCCAAAAATCCCCTCATTCTCAAAAAAAATGACCGCATTCTCGTCGAAAATACACAAAATGACGTTTTTGGCACCATTGTTGCATTTTTTGTAAATAGAACATTGAACGTGTAGTTTCCCCACTACCAACAAAACAATCTTATCCCATAGCAAACCGATTTCATGCTCGCACATGAGCGACATCCTTAGAGGTGTTGGTCTGTTCGTGGCGCCCAAACAAATGAAATTCGTAAATCGAATTAAGATATTTAGTAATCTTTAGTATTTATGTAAAGTAAGGAACCTATGCGACATGGGTTCCTTTTCTTTTTCCCTTTAGACTTGCCCTTTCCCTTCTTTCATCGAGTATTTTACGATTTTCGCCGCTATTTTTAGGCTTGTATAAGCTTTTATGGCTATATTAATGGAGTATTCATGTATACATTATTGATTTTAGAGCCAAACCATATTTTTTAATTTAAATGAATTAGCGATGACTGTTTCACCCATTTTAATATTTCTAGGAGTAGCCGTACTTCTACTACTTTTCAACGGTCTATTTACCGTGCGTCAAACTACAGCGGCAATAGTGCAGCGATTAGGCAAGTTCCACAGCGTAGCTCAGTCTGGTCTACACTTCAAAATACCAGTACTGGATCAGATTGCGGGTAGGATTTCACTCAAGATACAGCAATTAGATGTCCCTGTAGAGACCAAGACCAAGGATGACGTATTCGTTAGACTCAAGGTATCGGTACAATTTAGAGTACTTCCAGAGTTAATCTACGATGCATTCTATAAGCTAGAAAATCCGCATGAGCAAATCACCGCCTACATATTTGATGTAGTACGTGCCGAAGTGCCTAAAATGAAGCTGGATGATGTATTCGTTAGAAAAGACGATATCGCCTCAGCGATTAGCAATGAACTTCAAGAAGCCATGAATGATTATGGATATAAGATCGTTCGAGCATTGGTTACGGATATTGATCCAGATCAGGCAGTAAAAGATGCCATGAATAGAATCAACGCTTCCGAAAGAGAGAAGATGGCAGCTGAATACGAAGGAGAAGCCGAAAAAATTCGCATTATCGCAAAAGCGAAAGCCGAAGCAGAATCAAAGCGCTTGCAAGGGCAAGGTATCGCCGATCAGCGTAGAGAAAT
>CALJVI010000018.1 GCA_937974575.1 uncultured Saprospiraceae bacterium
GGCTGTTTTCCTTTTGATTGATCTGATGTAAATAAAATAGCGGAGCAAACATCAAGGGTGGAAACATCAAAAGGTAGCGAGCATATACTTGAGGGGAGGTCCAGTACAATATAATATTGGCACCTAGAAGCAATACATTCATTCGCAGAAAAGGATGATCCCAAATGCGACTAAAAGCGTTCTTCTTGAATAAATAGACGATAAGAATAGTCCAGGGCAGAAAATGATAAAACACTTCGAAGGGAAAGGTGAAGAGATGTTTAATCGTTTTGAGGAGCCCAAACTTTAGGATGGTACGATCAGTAGACTCCGAGGCCATCTTGACCATCAGGGTTCCGATATCATTACTAAGGCTATAGGCATAGTAATATCCCAATACGATGGTACTAAAGATCAATATCCCGATCAGATGTCCCCATGTAAAAAACTTCTTGAACTGCTTTTCTGCTATCAAGATTACCAAAAGGCTCAATCCACAAAAAACGATTGCAGGGTAAGTTTTAAGGAGAAATCCTATAGCAGTAAGGGTATATGCAAATATAAATAGTGCGTTCCATCGCTCTTCCTTAGCTAAGTGATAAGTACCAATCATCAAGCTAAACATACACATGGAAAAACACATGTCTATGAGGCCCAAAAAGGAATCAAAGAAAAATATCCGACCGCAAGTGATGGTTAAAAAAGCAATGCTCACCGCAGCCAATTTCCCCATGGGTTCTCGATACAAATGATAAACTAATCCTCCATAGACTAGTGTGAAAATAACGGTAGGAAAGCGAAGACTAAATTCTTCGGCATTACCAAACAACTTGAAGCTGAGTAGTATAATCCAATTGTATAAAGGTGGTTTGTATACATAGGGGACACCATTGATAGTGGGGGCAATGAAGTCTCCACTGTACCAGATCTCCAAGGCTACTAATGCACGTATAGCCTCGTCCTCAATGACTGCAAGCAAGCCTAGGTTAATAAGAAGTGCAGGTAAGAGCAAGGCAGTACATATAGCGATCAGCCAGCGCTCTCTGTATGATAAGGTGTGGGGAAGCAGTTCCGATTGGTTCACTTTCATCTGCCGGCAAAGGTAGTTTTTTTGTGTTTATTGCTAGGTATAAAAGATAGACAGTTTGATAATAGAATTGGGCAAAATGAGTCGCAGATCAAATGTTTACTAGACTGTTTTTTTGCATGAAGGATAGGAGAGGTGCACAGCTCTGCTGGGCAGTCCGTGATAGGTGCGGTGGCCTGTGTGTAGGACGGGAGCGAACGCGGACCCTCGGATAGCCTGACCCTGTGGGTGGCCTGGAAGCCAAGCTGGGGCATGCCCAAATAATAAGAGTCGAGTCCATTACAAATGTAGAAAGTAAGATTTACCGATCATTATCAGTTGCGCATCTTAGCTTTGATGATATTTTGATTGATTTTGTCAAAGTCAATATTGCCATCTACGAGTCTCACGATACGGTGTGCATGTTCGGCTATATCTGGCTCATGTGTGACTAGAATGATGGTATTGCCCGCTTCGTGTAGCTCCTCGATGATAGCCATGATCTCGACGGATGTCTTGGTATCCAGGTTACCAGTAGGTTCATCGGCAAGGATAATGGAAGGGGAGTTGACGAGGGCTCTAGCAATGGCAACACGCTGTCGCTGACCACCCGAAAGTTCGTTGGGCTTGTGGTGAATCCTGTCTCCCAATCCTACCTGAGTCAAGGCTGCTTCTGCTCTGTCTAGGCGTTCGGACTTGTTGTAGCCTGCATAGATCAAGGGCAAAGCAACGTTGTCGAGAGAAGTAGATCGGGGGAGTAGATTGAAGGTTTGGAATACAAAACCAATTTCTTTATTTCTGATCTCTGCGAGTTCATTATCATCCAAGGTAGCGACATTGACTCCATTGAGGATATAGTCGCCTGTAGTGGGTGTGTCCAAGCAGCCGAGCAAATTCATCAAAGTCGACTTGCCAGATCCGGAAGGGCCCATGAGTGCAACGTACTCATTCTTGTTGATGGAAAGATCGATGCCTTGGAGGGCATGTACCTTTTCAGAACCCATGGTATAGGTCTTGCGCAGATTGGTGACTTGGATTAATGACATAGGCTAAAGGTCAATTACTTTGGGTATTGTGATAAAATCATCATTGTGTTGAGGTGCATTGGCGAGAGCTTCTTTTTTGGTCAGCTGTCCTTGAACCTCATCAGCGCGAGTGCTGTCAGGGGCTTCATTTAAGTACACTAATGGCGCTATGTGATCTGTATCTATCCGCTCTAATGTACTCACCATTTGCAATATCTTTTCTAAATCTTGCCCGATCTTAACTCGCTCTGTCTCATCGAATTTTAACTTGGCTAGACCTTCCAGCTTTGAAATTAGGGAATCATTGAACTGCATAGATATTATTTAGATAAGTGCATTAAAATCTTCGTCCAAATTACAAATTTAACTCAAGCTAATTGTACTTTAGTGCCAAAACACGTCGTATGTCCTCCGAAGTTAAAAAAATAAAGTACGTAGGTATAGCTGGAAATATTGGTGCTGGCAAAACCACACTCTGTGAAAAGCTGGCCAAACACTTTGGATGGACTGTACAGTATGAGTCTACCGAAAACAATCCATATCTCGCTGATTTCTATGAAGATATGAAGCGCTGGTCCTTCAATCTACAGGTGTACTTCTTGAATAATCGTTATCGTCAGATCCTGAATGTACTCGAAGGTGACCAGACGGTCGTGCAGGATAGGACGATCTATGAAGATGCAAATATATTTGCGCCCAATCTGCATGACATGGGCTTGATGAGTGCTCGTGACTACCAAAACTATCAGGACCTGTTTGAGTTGATGACCTCGCATGTGCAGGCTCCAGATCTACTCATCTATCTCAAAGCGAGTGTTCCTACGCTAGTAGATCATATACACAGTCGTGGCAGAGACTATGAGGGGAGTATCAGTATAGACTATCTGAAGAAGCTCAATGAGCGCTATGATAAGTGGATAGAGGGATATACTGCTGGCAAACTGGTGGTCATCAATTCTGATGATCTAGACTTTAAAAACAATCCAGAGGATCTAGGCAAGATTATCAATAAGGTACAAGGCGAGATGCATGGCCTATTTCAGTTTTGATATATACTTATTCGATCGGTGCAAGCTTGCGATCTAGGTAGTTGGTGTTATTGGAAAATCGCAGCGCACCAATACTTTCCAATACATCTATATACTGCAAATAAATATCTTGTTTGACCAGCATCAAATCTATTTGACGATCCATGATCATAAGTTCTAGATTGATCAGTGGGAGAGGAGTGACTTGCTGAGAAGCGAGATATTCAGTTTTGAGCAACTCTAGATTTTCCTCTTGTATGAAGGCTTCTAAAAATTCATACCTTTTGATCAAGTTACGAAGGGATTGTCGCTCTTGGCCAAGCTCATTTTGCATGCCTAGGATCCGTTCTTGTTGTTTGAAGTTTTCTTCTATTCTCTCCAATTCTATTTTGGTAATATTCGATTGATTGGTCGTCTTATACGGTATGATGAGCCCTATACCAAAAGATAATTCACGCTCAAAACGGAGCTTGTCATCATCCTTATATTTGATCTGCGCAAACTTAAGCAGATTGTCCTTATCGTTTTCTTCGATGCGGTATTCCTGTTCGAGTAGGGCTAGTCGATCTTGGTGTAGGCTCAGCGCGGGATGATCTTCTGTCTTGATCTGGAGTCGGTCCACGGTAGTGGATAAGGTGGCTATATCTATTAGGTTGGATAGGTCTAAAATAGCCTGATCGTCAACTATAGCAAGGGATTCAAGTGTTTTTTGACGTTCTATATTAATGTCAAAAATAGCCATCTGAATATCTTTAGCTCTTTCATTAATTTTTAGAATATCATTGAAGTTAAGTTTCTGATCATTTTTGAAGAGGGTAGTCTCCAACTTATTTTTGTCCTTGATCAAATTTGCTTTTTGCTCAGAAATACGAGCCAGCTCTTGGTTGAAATATAGGTTGATAATAGCCTCATATATTTCTTGGGCGCCGTCATCAGCATCCGCCTTATTTTCACTTTCCAATAGAGACAACTGCATCTCATACAACTGATTTTGTAGCTGACGTACTTTGTCGTTTTTAAACCGCATACGGAAAGTATACTCTTGCTGCCTAAGATCTAGTTCGTTGAGCTCGGTACGAAATTCCATTTGATCTATCCATTGCTTATCTGCTAAATTGATCTCGGTGTCTACCGTATTTTTAGCATTGGCAGCTTCGGTATTTCTGATCGCTGACTGCAATATATCCTGAGCGGTAAAGGTCTTCTGTGCAAAGATCTCTTGTGCAGGGATTCCTACAAAAAGAAGATAAACCACAAGGATTAGGAATGCGTGTTTCCTGCACAAAAATTTGAATGCCATGGCAACTATTTAATTCAGGAAAGAAGAAATAAAATTGGACTCCTTTCTGGTAGTCGAATTTAGCGTAACTTTTTCTTTTTGCAAAAAAGGATTATCGGAAGGTATTCTTATGAGTACCTCTCTACCATATGTCTTGAAATCCGCAATTTTTCTGAGCCTTTCTGGTATCTCTACGATACGGGTACCTAGTCCGACGACCTTGCCGGTGACCTCATGATCTGGATGCTGACTAGAAGTGACTTTGAGCTCATCATCTAGCTTCACCTGTAAGATTAATTTTTCATGTACAAATCCTTTTACCAAGGTAGGATTACGCTCATAAAATGATATCAGCGTATTGAAAGAGGATACATTTTCTCCATCTATACAGTGGACATTACCGATCAGTCCATCTGTTGGGGCAAACACTTTCAGCTTCTCCTTTTCTATCCCTACGAGCTCTTTTTCTTTGTTTATTCTCTGGGTATTGAGCTGCTGTGGAGAGCCTACTTTTTGGAGTTGCTGCTGGAGTAAGTCCAGCTGCTTGTCGATAGGTTGCACGATAGCTAATCTATTGGATTCGAGCTGATTAAGTTCTATTTTGGCGGGTGTATTTTGCTTGCTTTCTTCGGGGATGTCTATACTGCTGATTTGGTCAAAGAGCTTTTCATTGAGCTCTATCTTAGACCTTAGACTTCGGATATCCATGTCAAGTTCAGCGAGTTGTGTTTGCTTTTTTATTTGGAGTTGGGCGATTTGATTTTGCAGTTTGGCCCGCTCTTGCAGGGTGCTGATTTCTTGTGCCTTAATGTCAAATTCTAAATCACTAATTTTCAGTTCAAACTTGGCTTGATTGGCTTCCAAGAGCAACTGACCATTTCTCACCTCTTCACCCGGTGAGACATGTACTTTGGAGATCATGCAATCTACATCGAGGTTCAGTTCTGTTTCTTTATTTTCGGCAAAGCCATAGAAGAATGCCCCTTCAGCTTGTGAATTAGATCCTACGACGTACAGTAAGTAGATCGCTGGAATTAGTAATATATAGAAAATATTAAAACGCTTCATGCACTATATATTATCAAAGGTTGCATTTGAAAAACTCAAACTAGATACATTAATATCCTCGCCAAGTAAGTTGATTTCTTCTTTCATTTCTACTGCATCCTCCAATCGTTTCATTCTTATTTTATAACTATGCTCCTGCATATTTACTTTTTCCAGGTTATTATTATACAATTTGTAATTGGTAAAAATATTCTGCGAGCAATATTTATTCACGATTTTGACCACCTGCTTTTGATAATCACTCCGCACAGCAGAATCGACTTTCAAGCTACCCACTATATTGGAGTCTTGACTAAATGGTGTGAATCTAAGAATAAATGCAATAACACAAAAGGTCGTAGTACCCACTATAGCTATCGTAAATCCAAGCACACCACAGGCAATACCCGCTGCGAGGGATGCAAACATGAAGGCGATATTTCTAGGATCTCTCAGTGTGGTCCGGAATCTAATGATAGACAGCGCACCCAGCATTCCCAAACCACGCGCGACACTGTCCCCTATAGCTTGCATGATGGTAGCGGCTACGATCCCTATCAATATCAGGGTCTGAATAAAGTAGATGGGCTTAGTGATGTCTCGACAAGTCTTGTCATAGGTGAAGGCCAGCATTCCTCCCAGAATAAAAGAAAGCACAACAGTGAACAGAATAGCCAACAATGTTGGGTTTTCGGAGTTGTATTGTAGTGATGATAAGTCGAACATATTTTTATTTAATAGACTTATTTTGCCTATTGTGCAATTATATGTATAAAACAACGCTAAATTCGCATTTTATGTGTCAATAATAGACAATTTTGTGGCTAAATTCCGTTTTGACGTTATGTTGTCAATAGCTTTTTTGTGTATATTTGAGAACCAAAACCAAAAGCAATGAAAAATCTTCTAAAAACTTCAGGACTCATCCTAGCGCTATGCTTTAGTGTATACTGTTTTTGCTTTATCAATACACAGGCTGTAAACACCGCCGAGCCAATCACCAAATCGCAAACGACTATACAGGAGGTAGATGATTCAGAGAAAAAGACAGATGTTTATTTCCCGGATTTGAAGTTTGTAGCTAAGGTCTCACAAGTGTTATCACAGATTTTCAAGGTTATATAGTTTTCTCATTTGGGGCCATCACGGCCTAAGGGCGTGACCACGTCATCCGCTATATCTCGACATTCCGCTGCGCTTCAGTCTCGATGCCGCTTCTACCGCTTGTCCTGCACCGTTTAGCCTATTCGGCACACGTGCTAGGATATTAGCTCGCTAACCATTTTACTGACTATTCAGCTTTCTTTTTCCTTTTGAATATTTCTATTATCTTGAAATCAAATTGATCTTAAAAGAATAGATTTATGCAATTAAAAGCATCAAATGTGGAGGAGTACCTAGCTGCTGTTCCTGAAGAAAGACAAGTATATTTCAATAAGCTTAGAGATACCGTGCTAAAGAATATACCCAAGGGTTTTGAGGAGACTTTATCCTATGGTATGATTGGGTATGTCGTACCGCATAGCAAATACCCAGCTGGTTATCACTGCGACCCAAAGCTTCCTTTGCCTTTTGTAAATTTAGCTTCTCAGAAGAATTTTATTGCGCTCTATCATTCTGGTATTTACGCCGATCCAGATTTGATGGCTTGGTTTGTAGCGGAGTATCCTAAGCATTGTTCTCGCAAACTGGATATGGGTAAAAGCTGTGTTCGCTTCAAAAAAATGGAAGAGATTCCATACGAGTTGATTGCTCAATTAATGAAGAAAGTAAAACTCAAAGATTGGATAGCGCTCTATGAAAAAAATATAAAGCGATAGCGTTTACGATTTCGCTCTGCGGATACTTATGAAATCAGAATTTTAATATGGGTAGAGTTGTGTATTTACCTCTTTTTAGAAAGACTATTGTCATCTGCGTTTTACCGAATAAGAGAAGCGAAGAAAGACCCAGAGCGTGTTCAAAGTTAAACACCTAAGATACCTAAGCAAAGCTTTATTGCTCAAGACACCTAAGAAAACTTGCAGTTTGCTTAAGACAGAATGCATGAGTGGACTATATAGCTAGAGGTCTTATATGCTCTTATATGCCTTTCTTACATGTCTTATATGGTAAACAGATCGTGAAAGGAGAAAACGTCAATCCGCTTTTATCCGCCTAATCCGTGTTATCAGCGTTCTACCGAATGCGAGAAGGAAGTGTGTAAAGACTAAGTCTCAGAAGAAACACTCAAAATCAGGAACAATATCCTAAATCTAAGCTGCGCCAGAAAGATTATCGAGCATAGATATAACCACTTTGGACAAGCTCTGTAGCGCTTCCTCGATTTTCCAGTTGTCCTTATTTCTGGGTTCAACGTAGTTGGAGATGGAACGGAGTTGCAAGAACTTCTTTCTGTGCTGTAGGCATACTTGGAAAAAAGCGGCACCCTCCATGTTTTCGATATCCCCGTCATACTTTTTGCGCATCAGCGCAATACTACTCAATGAACCAGAAACTTTATTTACACTCAAAGACTTTGCAGTAGGAAGAAAACTAAATTCAGCTGCAGTAGGATTGATCAATTTACCATCTTTAAAAGGAGGTTTGTCTTTGTTGATTAGATTTAGATCATGGACGGAGAGCAGCGACCCATCTTGATCTTCAGCACCAAGGTCAGCAAATCGTTCTTCGGTGACGCTTACGACATCGCCTAATTTGTATTTTTGGTCAAAAGCACCAGCCAAACCAATCAGAATAAATAAATCAGAAGGCCTATCCATTAGGCTGCTGGTATGAATAGCCGTATTCACTAGTCCGACACCACAAACGGAAAGAGATACGGTAAGCTCATTCTTAGTGTAGCTGCCAGATTCCAGCGCAAAATTCTGTTCTAAATAATTCAGGATGGATGCGGATTCAAATATAGTAGGAGAGAGTATAGTTATATGCAATTTTTATTTTTTGGATTCTAGATCATAGCGAATACCAATACCTGGTGTAATGCCTAGCGCGGTTTGATAGCTGCTTGCTAGATCTAGAATGAATTTATCGTTTATATTTAAGCCAATACCAAAACTCACAGTAGTCGGTTCTGTGTAGGCTCCTATGCGCAATTGAATTAAATTGGACAGCGAGTAGTCTATGCCCAGTTTGTATCTTGGTGGAAAGTCCAACTCGGCTTCAACATCCGCCATAATTAGAAATTGGGCGCTGGCTTGATATCGAAGCCCTATACTGACAATACTCTCCAAAGGTTCTGTATCAATACCACGATCTACTCCAATGGGATTAAAGAAATGTGCTCCAAGGTCAAGTTTTTTGTTGATGTTTGCGAGTACTCCAACTTCAACAGTATAGGTATTTGCAGTGCCAAAATCTCTGATTCGAGTACCAATGTAATCAAATTGAGCTCCTACGTTAAACTTTTTTCCCAGCTTACGTGCATAGGCAATTCCTATTTTTTGTTCATTGTATTCACTAAATCCAAAGTAATTCACAGCAAGCCCAAAAGTCCCAGCTTTGGTGGGTATGGCTATTCCAGCACTGTGATTGCTTATGGCTGCGAGATTAAATCTACGCTCTGTGCTGACTAGCATGCTAGTACTTTCCAATTGGGCTAGTCCTGCTTGATTTCCAAACAATGCATGAATATCATTCCTAGCAGCACGAGTATTACCCATACCAAGGATCTCAGCAGTTTGCGAAAACCCAATGAAAGGTATTATTAGAATAAGTAGTGAAGCGAAAATTTTATACATAGCTGCCAAATATACTAAACTTCGATGCTATTACTTTCACAAATCTCCGTATAAAAGTGTCCAGCAGAACTTATGGTTCTATCTCTGGTTTCTAGATCCACAGAAGCAAGCCCAAATTGAAAGCTTGGACCTAGATTCCATTCAAAATTATCAAAAGTACTCCAGTGAATATAACCCATAATCGGTACCCCATTTTGTATCAGTTTGTGCAAGATGGATAAGTAGTCTTTGAGGCATTGAATACGCACTTGGGGATCTGCGGAGCAAACACCATTTTCAGTTATGATAATAGGCTTTTGATACTTGTCATACAGTCTTTGAATATTGAATCTTAAGCCATCGGGCTTATAGGCCCACATCCCATCGTGTGGGTAGCCCATTTTGGCCAATTCTCCAGGATGATCAATTTCAGTGATAGGATGCGGCTTAAAAAGGATATGCGCATAATAACTGATGCCCAGATAATCCACTTTTTTGAAAAGTCTTGCTGTTTGATGCACAAACCATCGGTCCGTGAATGCAGCTAGAAATCTACCTCCAAAATTAAGCCCCTCAAACAAGGCTGTGTTTAGAGAGATCCCAATCGGCTTTTGTGGGGTCTTAGATTTTATATAATCATAGAGCTCATCATGTATCGACGCCATCATTCTCAATGCTCGAGTACCCAAGAATAGACTTTTCTTTTGAGGAGGAAAAACTCCAGTGATATAAGCATTTAAACAAAAGACATTGGGTTCGTTAAAAGTGTTCCAGTTGAAAACATATTGGTGAAAATGATGGACACACTTTTTTGCATAATCGATAAATGCTTCAGCATTTTTTTTGTCTTCCCAGGCTCCCAACTTATCAAACCATAGCGGATGCATAAAATGATGTATGACAAACATGATGCGCGTTCCCTTTTGGTTGAGCTGCTCAAAGAAGTCCTTATATTCTTGTACGACTTTAAGGTCAAAATCCGCAAATGCCGAGGTTTGCAATCTTGCCCAATCTACACCACAGCGATATACAGATCCAAATTGCTGTATAATTTCTACATCTTCCGCTCTGCGTAGTTCATGATCAGCTGTGCGATCGAAAATATACCCATCTTTAGACTTAAATCCTTTCCAGTTGTGTTCAGAGGCTGTTTCTATCTGCGCAGCAGCAGTAGAAGTTCCCCAAAGAAAATCATCTGGAAATTGTAATCGCATAATGTTTTAGTTAGTATTGAAAAAGAGGACTTGAGTCTTCTTTAGTACGATGGGTAAAGTGTACAGAAAGTCCATATGCGCTGCTATTGGCTACCTGAATTCCCACAGGGTTAAAGTGCATACTAATGTCTTCATTGACATCAAAACTGGTCAGGTGTGCGTCAACATAAGCGTCTACCGCGTTAAGTGCCCAGGCAGC
>CALJVI010000019.1 GCA_937974575.1 uncultured Saprospiraceae bacterium
GCGCCATGTGATGGAGGAGGGTTTCAGACAGTTAAACGAACCTATGATATCTTTGGAATTTGTTTTGAGTTTTCATGTAAGTGTGAGTAATGAAAAAGTATCCGTACATAAAGCAGTCAATTTTGGAATACTATGCTGGAAAAGATCCTGATAGTATCCAAGACAATAAATTCAAGTCTCAAGACTGGTTAGATTGGTGCGATTTGATCAAACAAACAAAAGAAAATCCGCATTTTAAGCTACATAATGATTCTACAGGTCAGAATATGCGTTTTACGGCTTTCGTAAACTGTAAGGGCATAAAAACAGAGAAACTTATAACAGCAAACCGTTTTTATGTAAAAAAAAGTATCGTAGGTAATTTTGTTACATTCCATGGAATACTTGAAACAAGCATTATTTATGGCAACGAAAAAATAAGACATCCTAAACTTGTTGTTGTTTCTCCAGTTGGTCCTTTCAGAGGCTTGTTTCAATCTGCTTGGGATTTAATGTTGAAACTTTATCCAGATTGCTGTTATGTGCCATACAATATGTTTGAATTTAGTCCGAAAGGACCTGAATTTCAGAATAAAAACATCTATTCACTTTTGTTTGGACATGAAGGAGATTTGAAAACAAATATTTATGGTGATGTATATTTTACCCCAGAGTAATTTGAAAATTTATTAGAGGTTATCGTAAAGGTAGCCTCTAATTTTTTATATCTACAGAATAACTTTTTTCATTCTAATTACATTAATTCTGTTGTATTCATTTAGAGCATTGTTTCTCTAATAGCAGAATCATCGACCAACTAAAATTTTTATCTTTCTACTAAAGTATTATTTCGCGACATGCCGTAGGCATCAAAGCTCGACAAGCGGAGCGCGTTAGAGACAAGAGGTGGTAATGGTTCCGCGCTTTTCAGCGGAAGGAATGGACGACTCGGTCACGCCCTTTAGGTCGTGATGGCCCCCTAATAAGGATCATAAATAAAACAAAAAAAGGCAACAAGTTGAAATACAACAAGTTGCCTTTAGTTAATCGTAGACCCACAAGGACTCGAACCTTGAATGCCTGTACCAAAAACAGGTGTGTTACCATTACACCATGGGTCTATTTGATTAGGACTGCAAATTTAAGCTAAATAAATGAATCAGTAAAGCTTAAAAACCATAAATATTAGAAAATTTCGTTGCTAATATCGGACATTTACTAGGTATACAACGGATTTATTCCAAATAGTGTTTATCTTAGGTAATCATTATTTTTTATTCCCCTAAAATTAAAACTATGAAACAGTCCCATCTACTCTTATTTGTTCTCTCTTTTTTAGTTTTTGATTTAATTGGGCAAACTAAAGGAAGCCATGATAAACTGCAAAAACGAAAGACAACACAATTTCTGAGTATTGAAGGAAATGAAGTGAAGCGAGCTGATTTTGTGGAGCATTATTATACTAAGCTAGGTCTATCAAGTGCCACAGATCTTGTAGAGCGCAAGTCAATAAAAGGGATCAATGGTTGGACGAGGACCCGCATGCAACAAAGACATCAAGGTCTTAGAGTAGTAGGTGCTTCTTATATCCTACATGAAAAAGACGGTCTTGTCAAAAAGGGATCTGGAGATATTTTACCTTTCATTTCTATAGCAACGATACCAAGTATAAATAAGGCGGAAGCTGAGTCAGCAGCGGTTCAATATACAAATACCATCATACTCTCTAAAACTGAAGGTAGAGCAAGAGTATTACCAGAGTGGGATATAGAACAAGCAGAACTTGTAGTCATGGATAAAGCATATCCTGAGTTTAGCGGCGATTATCTTCTTGCGTATCATGTCATCGTTTCGAATCTTGGTGGGCGGGATCAGTACAGAGAGTCTATATATGTAGATGCGAGTTCTTCAAATGTCATAGAGGTAATTTCAGAAATGGCACATACTAGCGTAGAGGGGCTAGCAAATACTTTTTACTATGGTGAACAAACTATCATAACTGAAGAGGTGGAAGAGGGTTTGTTTATACTACAAGATCTCACCAGAGGAGATGGTATCATTACCTTGAATAGCTCTTTGGAGGATTTTGAAGATGATGATAACTACTGGGATAATTATGGAAGTAAAGAAGAAGTGTCTACAGATGCGCACTACTGTGCAATTTCATTTTATGACTATATGTTGGACAATTTTTCTTGGGAGGGTCTAGATGGAGAAGGGTTTGAACTGAAGAGTAGAGTCTATGGATCTGAAAATAATAGAGTGAATGCTACGTGGAATGGGTCTTATTCTACTTTCTTCAGTGGAGATTGTGATGATTATACGCCACTGACAACTATGGATGTGGTTGGGCATGAGTTTGCACACGGTTTTACGGACTTTACTTCTGATTTAATATATAGAAACGAATCAGGCGCCTTGAATGAAAGCATCTCTGACATTCTAGGAAAGGGCTTGGAGTTCACATACGATCCTGAGAATAGCAACTGGTTGATCGGAGCCAGATTTTTGCTGCCTGGCAATGAAGATGGACATTTTAGAGATATGGAAAATCCAAACAATAAAAATCATCCTAAATTATATGCTGGAGAATACTGGGAGTTTGGTACTCGTGACAATGGAGGAGTGCATATCAATAGTGGGGTGCTAAATCATTGGTTCTACCTTCTTTCTGAAGGCAAGGCAGATGTAAATGAATTGGGTGTTGCGTATGATGTAGCAAAGATTGGTTTTGAAAAAGCAACAGCTATTGTGTTCACAATGAATACCGGATATCTCACAGAGAGTTCTACCTATACCAAAGCAGTATTAGCAAGTGTGGAAGCAGTTAAAGATTTGTATGGAGAAAACTCAGCTGAAATGGCAAGTGTGTTAGAGGCATGGAAAGCGGTTGGTTTATATCCTGAATCTGGAGAATTTGATTTACGAGTAGAGTTGGTAGAAGATAGAGCATCAGTTTGTGCAGATGCAGCGGATGATTATGCTGTAGAAGTCTATGTCATTAATGTTGGATCCAACTCATATTTAGTTGGCGATGCAATGGAGTTAAGCTACGAGCTGGAGGATGATTTGATCAGTCTAGAGAGTGTTACTTTGGAAGAAGATCTTATGCCTGGAGACACCTTGTTTTATACTTTTAGCGAGGTACCACCTTTGACACAAGCGGGTTTTAATTATGATATCATTGTATTTTTAGAAGCTATTCCTGCAAATAATTCAGTCACATCTAATGAGTTAATTACGACCAACAATAGTTCCGAAGGAAGAATTTCTATAACAGACAGCGCTGGACTAGATGTGACAGTTAGAAGTGTAACCTTGACTTCAAGAAGTGCCTGTGAAGTAAATGAAGAATCTCAAATTAGAATCAGTATACAAAACACAGGATGCTCAGAAATTCCTGAAGGAGACTATCCCTTAGCTATAACCGCCGCAGGTTCAGAATATAATTATGAGGTTAGATTGCCTTTTGATCTGAGGTCAGGTTCATATGCCACTATATTTGATTTAATCGTAGTGCCTGCTGAAATTGAAAATGGGGAGGAGATCACTATTGAGTTATCCGTTACGGATGATATTGATGCGTCTAACAATATGGCAGAGGGACAATACCTGTTTTTAGAAACAGTTACAGATGGCTATTTAGAGACCTTTGACGCATTTGATATTATAACTAATACAGACTTATTTATAGATTCTGATTTTAGAGCAGATGCTCAAATTGCTCAGGTAGGCGGCGATGCAAAACTTGTGATATCTGGAACCAATGATGAACCATTTAATGCAGAACTCTGCGAAGAGCCAAGTCTTTTCTTTCGAGAGAATTTTCAAAAAACAGATGTGGAATTGTGTGTAAACACAGAAGGGATGATAGAGCCAACCTTGAGTTTTGATCTTGTTATGCATAGGGCCGATGCTCTTTTAGAAGATGTAGATCAGGATTACGCGGTTATGCTAAAAGTCTCTATAGACGAAGATTATGAAATAAATTATCCCTTAATCTTAAGTCAAGAAGAAGGGGTTTCTGTTAAACATCAATTCGAATTGCCAATTGATTTTACAGACGAAGTTTTGATAGAAGTGATGACATTAAGGGGTGATGGAGAAATTATAGAAAATGGTAATTTTGAAGGGGGAGATTACGCTTTGTTAGATAATTTACAACTTAGTTCAGGTCCTGTGTCCACCTTAGCTATAGAAGGAAAAAGTAATGTGCAAGTAAGCCCTAATCCGGGCAATGGAAGATTTTATTTTAGCACTTCAAGAAGTCAAAAAT
The DNA here is from genome assembly GCA_937974575.1 of uncultured Saprospiraceae bacterium. Lineage (GTDB taxonomy): Bacteria > Bacteroidota > Bacteroidia > Chitinophagales > Saprospiraceae > JALZVN01. Next base: position 4,256 of record CALJVI010000019.1, read on the forward strand.
ATGAGATCTTTATTTATGATGGCATTGGAAGATTACAAGCGAATATAAAAGATGCAGTAGATACTGGAGTTTGGGATAGTCAGCGAGCAGAAAATGGCATTTATTTTTACGAATTGATATTTGAAAATGGCAAACGAGAATCTGGCAAAATAATCAAAAACGGAAATTAGAAGCTGGTTGTAGTTTGCATAAAAAAGAAGCCTGCTATCGTTTACCACGATAGCAGGTTTCTTTTTTGCTTATTCGTAACTGAAGTCTTGGTATATAGACTAGTCTTTTTGTAAAGTGTATAACTGTGGTAAGTTTCGACCCATTTGATTATAGTCTAGCCCATAACCCACCACGAAATCATTTGGGATTTCAAAGCCCAAATAGTCAATTGTATGGGTGTATTTGTAGGCAGCTGGTTTGAGTAAAAGAGAAGCAATACGCAAACTTGCTACAGGCGATTCTTGAAATATGCGATATAGGTAATCTATGGTGTGTCCTTGATCAATAATGTCTTCAACAAGGATAACTTCCCGACCATCCAGTTTAGGCAGACTATTGAATATAGGCTTTATATTTCCAGTAGAGGTAGTGCCCTCATAGGAACTGACTTTCATAAACTGTACTTCGCAATCTATCTGAATAGCACGAACAAGGTCGCTGCAAAAAATAAAAGAACCATTAAGAATGCAAACGATCAGCGGGCATTTGCCTTCAAAATCTGTACTGATTTGTTGTCCAAGTTCCGCTACCCTTTTTTGAATTTCGCTGGTAGAAATAAACGGTTTGAAGTGTAGATCGCCCAATTGGACATTGTTGTTAGGTGATTTTATATCCATGGATTCAATGTGTTATAAACCGTATTTGTCTATTAAATAAATAAGTGAGGTAATCGAAGCAGCACCGAGTTCTAGCTCACGTTGATTGACCGCATCAATAGTATCGTCAGCGGTATGATGGAAGTCAAAATAACGTTGTGAATCAGGACGGAAACCGATCAGAATACCTTCTTGACTTTTGAGTGGATTGATGTCGGCTCCAGAACCTCCTTTAGAAAACGAAAGCCCAAAAGGTTCAAGTAGAGGTAGCCATTCGGTCATTTTTTTAAATCGTTCTGCGAAAATAGTTTGCTCGCCATCAACAGAAAATCCTCTGGGTGTAAATCCTCCAGCATCAGACTCCAATGCAGCCATGTGAAACTCTTTATTCTCATTGGAGATTTTTGCGTAGGCTTTTGCTCCACCGAGGCCGTTTTCT
>CALJVI010000020.1 GCA_937974575.1 uncultured Saprospiraceae bacterium
CTGCAACACAAAAGGGCTTCATCGTATTCCATTCTGTCCGCATCCAACAAAGAAGTTAACGAATAGGTATAAGCTACAGGCTGCTCTTGAATCAAAAATTTATTTGCTTCCTTATTCAATAGCGCCTCAAAAGGAATACTATGCAATCGTTCATGAAGATTAAATACTATCCCGTTATCCCCTTCAAGATCCAGCGAAGCAATTAAGGATGCATATAGTTTTGAAGATGGCTTTTCGTAATCTCGCATTTGTGATTCTAGCTTAGGGGTATTCAAGTCAAGCTTTAAGGACTCAAGAAGTGCTACTATAGACTGATCTAAACTATCTTTGACGGTAGGCAAATTGACACAACGCAATCCCCCCTCCTGTAAAACAAAAGCGTAGTTTTCTGACAACAAATCGTTACCACTCAAAAAATAAGATACATACACTCGATCCTTATCCTGAAAATATTGCTGGGCTTCATGCAATGCAAAGGTTTGCTCACTGTTGATATAGTTTGCGAGCAAGGGTGAAGCTTCGGCCAATTTTTGAATAGCTGTTTTATGCACCGTTTTTAGACTATCTATTTGGTTTATCAATCCCAACATTTGATCTGGATCCGACTCCGTTTCTAGTTTGTTTTCATACCTGGAAATAACTTGACTGAGCATGATCTTAGCTTGCTTTTCATTCTCTACCAAATCCTTCGGAACACTATTTTCTAGTTTTGGAAACCTCAAACCACGACGCTCTCTCAGGCTGTAATACTTCGTTTTTTCAGCTAATAAAAACGCTTTTTCTAGATATGACTGCTCAGCTGTGCGTTTATGTTTTTGAAGCAAAAAATAAATAGCTGTGGAAAAATTAGAATAAGCTGTACTAAAAAAATATAACTTGCTATCCTTATCTCCAATAGTTTCCAACACCTTATCTTGAAATGCGATCACTTCATCGGCTGATGCAATCCCCTTATCCAATAATGCTTCAGAAGTATTTTGGCGGTAAGAAGCTAGAGCAAAGTTGAGCTTTGCAGAATGCAAACCCATTTTCAAATTGGAGAAAAGTAAATCCTTGGCTAGGGATTCGTTGCGCGCTTCAAAATGCGTCTTATATTCCACAATCATTTCTTCGGCCTGATCTAGCTCATCGATTTTGAGCAAGATGAATATTTGCTTCTGCAATATTCCTAAATAGTTTTTGTGCGGCTTTTTATAATTTTGCAAAATGGCATCTCTAGCTGATGCAAGTGACTCTAAAGTCTTTGCATTATCTCCTTGCTTTGCATAAATTCCAGCCATGTGGGTATAGACGGCACCCATTTCATTGAGCCCAACATCAAACTTCTTGACCAAACTTTTTGTCTCATTAAAGTATTCGATAGCTTTTGCAAAATTTTCTTTTTGGAGATGAGCTTCTCCAAACAGCCTATGCAAAATGAGCACCTCTAGCTTATCTGCCTTATAGTCTTCACTAAGCGCATCTCCCTTTTCCAATTGACTCAAAGCCTCATCTACCCGCTCACTTTCCAGATAGAATCCAGCTAAATTCAAGTAGTAGCCGAGCAGGGTCTGCTTACTAGCCACACTATCCTTCTGATAGAGCTGGCCGGCCTTTTGCAAATATCTCTCTGCCTCACCCATCTGATTTATCTGTCCATATATGGTAGATATATTTTCATAGGTTTTGCCTAGAGGCATTGGATTTTCATCTACAAATTTTTCCTTGATTTCCGCAGATTTATAAAAATACTTAAGACTCTCATCAAAATCGCCCAAATACAAGTAGACCGTAGAAAGATTATTGGTCGCCTTACCCACATTCAGATCATCTGCCTCAAATGTTGCCACCGCTATATCATATGCCTGCTGAAAATACTTGGCCGTCATGATCAGATTATCTTGTTGAGCGTAGCAAATTCCAATTTTATTGACAACATTCAGACGTTTTTCGGCATGTCTCTTTCCTAGCTTTTCATATATCGAATCCGCTTTTTCGTATTGCTCCACCGTCTCTTTGAGACTGTATTTTTTGAGAAACAGATCACCATTGAGTTTGTAGGTAGCTGCTAGAGTACTGTCATGATGAGTACCTTGCTCGGCAAGTATGACCGCAAGTGCCGATTTGCACTCCTCATATTTTTTATCCTTGTATAACTGCTCCGCTGCTTCGTATGCTTGATGGGTTTGACTCTTAAGTTCCGCACCTTTTATGAGCATCATGCCCAGAAGCATGAGTTTAAGTACTTGATTCATTGATTGTTATTTCTAGTAATTTTGGACTAAAGTACTAATTTATTTTACTTTTTTTTGCGTGAGAGATAGTAGAGATGTGCTGTCCCACAGCACAGTCCGCAATGTAGTGCAACGAAATGTAGGACGGCAGCGAACGCGGACTCTCGGATAGCTCGACCCTATTGCGAGAGGTCGCAGCAGAGCAAGGGGCACGCCCAAACCCAATCCTTTTTAATAAAATTGACATGTCGCTAAGCCTTTTATTTTTTGATGGATCATCCCGACTAAAGCGTCGGGACCAGGCTATACATTCCTACTCCGCACACTATGTGGCTGAGGATATATAGTCGTACTTTGTCTCTGATCGTACCTCACAGAGCCTGTATTACTCCTTATATCTCTAGCCACCTACTGCGCTCCATACCATTTCTATCCTTTGCTCGGTAGACAGGGAGCAGAGGTGCCCAAATAATATAAATGAGAATAATCCTGTATCTATATGCTGGTTTACTACAATAATTTATAGTTTTTCTATAATTTTCAGGCTGATACATGGTCGATAAAATAAAAAGCACAGCAAAAGGAATTTGGTACTTCCTGTCCAGTAAAATATTTTTGGTGAATCTAGGGATTCTACTACTGGTATTGACTGTGCTATACTTCTTGACGACTACCTGGATGAAGAGCTATACCAAGCATGGTACCTCGCTAGAAGTACCCAAATTTGTTGGCCTAGACATAGAGGAAGCCAATCGTATAGCTGAAAAAAACAAGCTCAATGTATTGGTAATAGACTCATCGACCTACAACCCAAAGGTGGAAGGCGGCATAATACTAGAGCAGAGTCCGACACCAGATGCAAAGGTAAAGGAACAGCGCTCCGTATACTTGACGATATCCAAATCCATACCCAACGATGTATCTCTTCCTGATCTGGTAGGTAACTACGATGCCACCAACTATGCACGCAAGCTGCAGCGTAAAGGCCTAAAAAGCCAAATTGGTAAAAAAGTATTTGATGCCAATCAGCAACCCAATACCATACTGTACATCACCATAGATGGAAAAAAGTATACAGACGACGATATCAGCAAAGGAGTCTCTATCGCAGAGGGTACCATGATAGACCTGGTCGTGACAGACAAAGGTGGGACCTACACGGACTTGCCTGAACTCAACTGCCTTACTTATTCTGAAGCAAAATTCATTTTGGATTCTTATAATCTAAATATTGGCTCGATCATGAATGACGCCACCGTCAAGGATCAAAATGCGGCTTATGTATGGAAGCAGAGGCCAGCATTTAGAGATGGGAAAACCATCAATGTCGGTGCTAGTGTAGACATCCACCTTACCCGCTTTAAGCCCAAAACCTGCAATTAGGGTTCTCCCCAAGGAGTGCCATAGTCTTTGGCAACATTTAGCTTCATAATTCGTTTTTTTAATAGTCAGGGTTGAGGTACAACTTTGGACTTAAAACGCAATTATACATGCATATACAACGCTTTACATTACTCATTTTCTTGACTGCCATGGTCTGTGCTATTACTACTACGGCACAAATATCACTGGTCCCATTGGAGTACAACCACATCATAGCGGAGGCAGCCAAATCCGAAGAGGGTTTATTGAGAAAACAAGTAAATCTAGATACCCTACCTTTTGTAGATGACTTTGCATTGGATGGCCCATTTCCTAGTACCGAAAGATGGGTAGACAATCATGTTTTTGTCAACAGCACCATGGCTGTTGATCCGCCCTCTATAGGTGTAGCTACTTTTGACGGACTAGATAATACGGGCAGCCCATACGGTACTAATGGAAGCGGAGATACGCTGACTAGTGTAGGAATCGACCTAGACATCAGTGCTCAGAATCTATTCCTCAGCTACTATGTCCAGCCCAAAGGTTTTGGCGAAAAACCAGATGCCAACGATAGTCTAATCCTAGAATTTAAAGATGAATCTGGAATGTGGACGATGCAGAAGTTTTACACGGGTACAAATGGCCCTCTCCCACTGGCAGATGTTAATTTCATGTTTGATTCTATACAGATCAATGACCTTTCGTTTTTACATGCTGATTTTCAGTTTCGATTTAGAAATACATCTTCTGGTAAAGGGAATGAAGACTTGTGGCACCTAGATATGGTAAGACTTATCAACAATCAAATCCCAAGCACCACTTTT
>CALJVI010000021.1 GCA_937974575.1 uncultured Saprospiraceae bacterium
TGCTCTCTTTCAATAGCCTCAAACAAGGCTTTGAAGTTTCCTTTACCAAAAGACTGAGCTCCTTTTCGCTGGATGATCTCAAAGAATAAAGTAGGTCGTGAAGTAAGCGGCTTTGTGAATATCTGTAGTAAGTAACCCTCGTCATCTCTATCTACTAGGATACCAAGCTCTGCAAGAGGAGCGATGTCTTCATCGATCTTACCTACTCTGTCTAGAACAGTTTCGTAGTAAGTCTTAGGAACTCTCAAAAACTCAACACCAGCGTTACGCATCTGAGTAACGGTTTCGATAATATTGTCGGTCGCTACAGCTATATGTTGTACCCCTTCGCCTTCGTAAAACTCAAGGTACTCTTCTATTTGTGATTTCTTCTTTCCATCGGCAGGCTCGTTGATTGGAAACTTGATACGACCATTGCCATTACTCATCACCTTACTCATGAGCGCAGTGTACTCTGTAGAGATATCATTATCATCAAAAGAAATGATCTGAGCAAAACCCATAACCTCTTTGTAAAAGTTGCACCATTTATTCATAGCACCCAACTCTACATTACCTACGATATGGTCAATAAACTTAAGGCCCATAGAAGGAGACTCGTTGTATGTTTCCCACTTTTCAAAGCCAGGTAAAAAGAGACCCTTATAATCCTTACGCTCTACGAAGATGTGTACCACCTCACCGTAGCTAAAGATACCAGAGCGCACCACTTTTCCATGCTTGTCCTCTTCCGTTACAGGCTCCATGTATGAGGTAGCACCTCTCTCCATTGCAGCCTTGTATGCTTGTGTTGCATCGTCTACCCATAGAGCAGTTACCTTGACTCCATCACCATGCTTATCTATGTGCTTGCCTATTTCAGTACCGCTCTTAAGAGGAGTAGTGAATACAATTCTGATTTTGTCTTGTGCTACTACATAGGACTCGCGGTCTTTTAATCCAGTCATCAAACCAGCGTGTGCAAAAGGTTGGAAACCCATAGCCGTTCTGAAAAAGTGAGCAGTCTGTTTGGCATTGCTGACATACATTTCGATGTAGTCAGTACCATTGAGAGGCATGAAGTCCGCTGCTTCTTCATATAACTTTGGGATATTTTCTGTTACTGTAGACATATATAGAAAGTTTATAATAAATTAAGGAATAGTTGTCATGACAACTAATTTACTTAGACAAAATAGGGACGAAAAGTCATAAAATCAAGAAAATGACCTCTTTATTCGTAGCTGCTGAAATTTTTAAACAATTGGTCAGTAACCTTGCAAAAAGTATTGTAGTCTTGATTGGACAGCCCTTTCCAGCTGAGATCTCGGAGTGCTTCGATTTCAGGAGCACATTTTTCTACCAATTTTGTTCCTTTCGCTGTCAAGAATATCTTTAATTTGCGACGATCGCCGTCAAAATTCTTCCTTTTAGTGTATTTTTTCTCACATGTAATATCAATGATCCGGGAGATGGTAGGCTTGTTTTTGTATGCTTTTTGGCAAAGGTCCGTCTGAGTTTGACCATTTTCTTTGTAAAGACTATCGAGTATTACCCATTGTTCGGGTGTGATATCTGCGTCAATTTTTTTAAAGGCTTTGATGAAAGTAAGCTTAGTGATGCGTGTGGATCTCTCAAGTAATATACCTACTTTTTTTTCATTCTTTTGCGTCAATTTACTGTGTGTTTATGTAAGCGTTAAACCAATTGTACTACGCATGATGACATACGGAGTCCATAAAATTTATAGTGCTTCACAATATTTAAGCTGCGCTCAATTTTTAAAAGTTTGGGTTGATAAAAATTACAGCTTTTAGGATGCTCCAAATATATAATCTGGAGCTTACTTTTTAACTTTTTTGGTATATTTTAACCAGTGCTGCTAAGCAGGCATCATTAGCCTCTCTCGTGCCAATGGTGATCCGTACACATCCAGGCGCACCAAATGCACTTACTGGACGCACCATGACACCTAGGTCAAGCATCTTGGCTTCAAATACTTTTTCCTCCATGGGTGGTTTGGTCAATATGAAGTTTCCTTGTGATGGCCAAAAGTGGACACCTATTTTCTTCATTTCTGCTTCCATGTATGCTCGTTCCTTTTTTACCAAATCCACCGTGGCTTGGATAAATTCGGTATCTCCAAGAGCCGCAATCCCGGCTTCTAAGGAAAGCTTGTTGAGTATGAATGGTTTACAGATCTGATGTATATAGTTGGCGATTTTTTCAGTGGTGTAGAAGTATCCAATACGCATAGCTGCCAATCCATAAGTTTTGGAAAAGCTATTGATGCCGATGACTTGCTTGCCTGCCTTCACATATGGCAATGCCGTAGCGTAGTCCTCCGCATCCGCAAAGTGATAATATACTTCATCAAGTACCAAGATCACATGATCGGGCAGTCTTTCGATGATCGTATCTAGATCTTCTTTTGGGATATAAGTACCCGTCGGATTATTGGGGCTGGTCAAAAACAACAATCTTGTATTGTCATTAACTTTAGCTAGGATACCCTCAATGTCTAGTATGAAGTTGGGTTCCAATAGCGGGACGTCATTGATTTTCGCACCCTGCCATTTGGAGATCATCTGATAGATCAAGAAAGTAGGATTGGAGATAATACATTCATGCCCCTCAGACATAAAAGCTCTGATGATCAACTCTAGTGTCTCGGATCCACTATTGGCTACAACAAACTGATTTTCATCTAGTTCGTTATTGTAAAAGGTAGCCAGTGCAGTCCTAAGTCTAGCGTCCGTTCTGTCAGGATACAAGTGTAGATTCTGAACTGCCTTTTGGATAGCTGCTACTGCCTTAGGAGAAGCGCCAATTGGATTTTCGTTGGAGCTCAGTTTGTACAACTTGTGGGTTTGGGCTTTTATTTCAGCAAGCGTCTTTCCTCCTTTATACGGATTGTCAACATTGAGGTATTTCTTAAATATGTTGATTTTTGAGTCTGTATCGTGATTTTCCAATTGAGTATTTTTCCCTAAAAATAGGTTTTAATGCTTAAGTGAGGGGCATGTAAAGGATGTTTTTTCAATTCTATTTTTTGATTTGTAATATGCCGACTTATACATTCGCGACACCGTATAGGTGGAGCTCGGCAAACGGAGTGCGTAGGAAGTAGGGGGAGTAGTGGTATCGCCGCTCTTCAGGCGATAGGAGCGGATCACCCGGTCCTGCTAGGCTTTGCCTAGCTTAGGAACTTTCCCACAAATTTTAGATTTTTAGACCCTGTGCTTGATTAGTTATCATTTCTTACTTTTGTACTAAAATTAAATATGATGCGAATTCTCTTATTGATAGCTTCAATCTTGTTTTTCCAGACGCTCCAGGCCGAGGAGAAGCCTGTGGTAGTGACCACTGTGACCATCCTACAGGATATGGCGCAGATGATAGCCGGTGATGAGCTAGTGGTCAAGTGCCTGATGCCTATAGGTGGCGATCCACATTTGCACGAACCTACTCCTGGAGATGCACGAAAGGTCGCAGAGGCGGATTTGGTGCTGGTCAATGGCCTTACGCTAGAGGGCTGGCTCAATGAGCTCATAGCCAATGCAGGATCCGATGCCGAGGTAGTGACCGTGACTGAAGGGGTCAATGCCATCGAAAGTCAGACCTATAAAAATAGTAGCGATCCCCATGCTTGGATGGATGTGAGCAATGGGCTCAAGTATATCGAGAATATCAAGGATAGTTTTGTGAAGCTTAGGCCAGAGGGTCGCGAAGTTTTTGAATTCAACTATGGAGTATACAAGCAGCAGCTCGAAGACCTTGATGATTATATTTTTAAGGCTATTGCATCCATACCAGAGCAGCAGCGGATCCTAATCACCTCGCATGATGCGTTCCAATATTACGGTCGTCGGTATGGGATTCAGCTGGAGTCCATACTGGGTACGTCTACCGATGCAGAGGCGCAAACCTCTGACCTACGTCGGGTCAACAATGTGATTCGTGCAAGTAAGGTGCCAGCAGTATTTGTGGAAAGCACCATCAATCCCAAGATGCTACAGCAGATAGCAGACGACAATGACATACGTATAGGGGGGCATCTGTATGCTGACTCCGTAGGTGATGAGGGCAGTGGAGCAGCCTCTTACTACGATATGCTCAAGTTCAATACAGACCAGATCGTGAGTGC
>CALJVI010000022.1 GCA_937974575.1 uncultured Saprospiraceae bacterium
TCAAAATTTAACTATAGTATTGACAGGCACTGGATGGAGTATACCTACGCCGATTGAAAATATGAATTGGCAAATAGAAGATTATAATTCTTCTAGTAATAGTCAAACATTTAGAGGCACCATAGACGAAATGTATTTTGAAACGAATAATGATTTAAAATTATTTATTGATTCATTTAATTCTTCCAGCCCACCAGAAATTCTTGTAGAAGCTTTTGTAGACATTGAAGAGTGTGGATTGGTATTGATCGAGAGTTTCAATGTTAGGTTCTAGTATTGAATCATAGTTTTTAAAAGTCTGTTTTACTTGCGACTCACCGCAGGTGACTAAGCTCGACAAGCCGGAGGCGCGTAGAGCTAAGGGATGGAAATGGTATCGCGCAATTTTCTGCGTGATAGGAATGGACAGCCCGACCACGCCGATAGGCTGTGGATAGCCCCAAATAATATCCATCGGCTGGATGACTTATACTATATTGTAGCGTCCAAAGGTTATATGTCTATGTATAAGAATATTTTTGTGGTTTTTTTATTGCTATGCTCTCAGGTGTTGCAGGCACAATCTCTGAGTGGAATCAGTACTCGGTGGAGTGATGAGCTCACGGAATGGGACATCTATACTCTGGAGGGGGACCAAGAAATACTGGAAGAGGATGGTGAGGAATACATAGAGGTGGCGCCTACTGGGCAGCTGATGATGCGCTGGCAGATGGATCTCAACTGGGCGGAGTGGGACTTTACGGTAGATGGAGTGCAAGGCTCGATGCGACAATTGTGGAAGGATGATCCGACTCAATGGGAGCTCCGCATCGGTAATGAAGTAGTCACCTGTCGTGCGGCATGGAGAGATGATCTCTCTGAATGGCGCATCACCAATAACAAGAAAACGTTGACTTGGCGTAGCAAGTATCGTCGCAATCTCAATGAATGGGAGTTGCGAGGCAATACTTACGGTGCTTTTTATGTGTACACTACTTTTCTTAATGACCCGCGGGACTGGACTATCGTGGATGAGCTCGATAATGAGATCCCATTTTCAATGAAAATGGCGATGACCTTCTTGGCTGTTTATCATGGTCTAGATCGACAGTAGAATGGAGGTTCACGGTAAGGCCTTTTCTAATTGATCAAAATGCAGATGAAGTGGATTGGTGCGGATGGGTTTATGCATAACATAGACCCATCCGCTGAAAGGTAAACTGACTATGCACCCAATATTTGTGCTGCGTGCTCTTTGGTTTTGACCTTGGTAATCACTTCTTCAATTTTTCCTTTTTCGTCGATCAAAAAAGTAGTACGGTGTACGCCGATATATTCTTTACCCATAAATTTTTTGTCGCCCCAGCAACCGTATGCTTGTAGCATTTCTTGCTCTGTATCCGCTAATAAGGGAAATGGAAGGTCAAATTTTTTGATAAAATTTTGGTGCTTCTTTTCTGAGTCTGGGCTGATACCCAACAATGAATATCCAGCAGCTTGCAGTGCCTCATAATTGTCTCTAAGATCACATGCTTCAGCAGTGCAGCCAGGCGTATTGTCTTTGGGGTAGAAAAAGAGAACAAGTTTTTTTCCTTTGAAATCTTTAAGTGAGGTGGGTGTCCCGTCTTGATTTGGGATATTGAAATCTGGTGCTTTATCCCCAGGTTTAAGGTTTGTCATTGTTATTATTTTAGTGGATTACTATTTACAATAGGGTGTAATACTATTTCTGATATAGCCCTTCATGTAGTCATTTGATAGAACTTTCCAATCAGAAGTAGTATTATAAGTAGTTTTAATATAAATTTGTTTAAATCTTGGTGAAAATTAACCTTTTATGGTGTTTTGCACGTCTAAAAAGTATAGCAAATCTAAAAATGCAATAATATGAAAAATTGGTTTTTGAAGTCGGTATTTCTCATGGTACTTGTTTTTATCGTCAGTACCTGTTCTAGAAATCCAGTCACTGGGAAAAAAGAACTTTCTCTTATGTCTGAGAAGCAGGAAGTAGCCATAGGCGTCGCAAATGATCCTAGTATAGTCGCTAGTTTTGGACTTTATGAAAGTCCGAAAATACAATCCTTTATCAATAATAAAGGACAGCAAATGGCGAAGATCTCTCATAGGCCACATCTCAAATATGAGTTTAAGGTGCTGGACTCGCCGGTGGTGAATGCTTTTGCATTGCCAGGTGGCTATGTTTATTTTACTAGAGGAATCTTGGCGCACTTCAACAATGAAGCAGAATTTGCGGGAGTGCTCGGACATGAGATAGGTCATGTCACTGCGAGGCATGGTGCGCGTCAAATGACAAAGCAAACTTTGGCTCAAGTGGGTATGATGGCTGGAATGGTTTTTTCAAAAGAGTTTAGACAGTTTTCGGATGTAGCTGGTCAAGGGATGCAGCTGCTGATGCTTAAGAATAGTAGAAGTCATGAAAGCGAATCTGATGAGCTGGGTGTAGAGTACTCTACAAAAATAGGATATGATGCTCATCAAATGGCAGATTTTTTCCAGACGTTATCCCGTATGCAAGAAAAATCGGGTCAAGTATTGCCAGAGTTTATGTCTACGCATCCTAATCCTGCCAACAGAAATGTACGTGTACATGAACTGGCAGATGCGGAGCAGGCTAAAAGTAATAAGACTAATCTGAGGGTGAATAGAGATTCTTATCTCAAGATGATCAATGGCCTCACATATGGTGAAGATCCTCAACAGGGCTATGTTGATGCCGGTGTCTTTTATCATCCTATGATGAAGTTTCAGTTTCCTATACCAAGCAATTGGAATTTGGTAAACTCCCCGCAGCAAGTACAAATGGCTTCTAAAGACGGGAAAGCATTCTCTATATTCACGCTTGCTCCTGGGACTGATATGAATAAGATCAAGTCTGATATGATCACAAACTTCAAGCTGAACATCATACAAGAAAAGCGAGAAACGGTGAATGGATTTCCTGCGCTTGCCTTTATTGGTGATCAGGTAAACGAACAGTCTGGAGCTAAGATAAGAGTAATGACTTATCTGATCAAGTACAATAATGTGGTATATGTTTTTCACGGTATGTCAGCGCAGCCAGATTTTAGTAAGTACTCTGCTTTGTTCTCTAGTACTTTTGAAGGTTTTAGAAAGTTGACTGACCAAAGCAAAATAAATGTGAAGGCAGAACGGATCAAGATAGTACCTGTAAAATCAAATGGTACTTTGAGTCAAGCATTGAAAGCACTAAATGTGCCTCAAGCTAGACATAATGAAATGGCCCTTATCAATGGTATGACTTTAAATGAAAAAGTAAAGGCTGGTATGTTGATCAAGACAGTTAGTAAATAAATAGAATATCGAGTTATTGAAAAAGCCTCTTTCGTCATTGAAGGAGGCTTTTTTTATTCTTGTAAGAAATTGATGTTCCGAGTAAGTCCTGAGTATTTGGTTCTCTTGACGGCGGAGCCTTTGAATACTTTTCGAAAAACGTCTTCACTGATTTCTTTCCAGTCTCTATTGGTCATCGCCAATAAATCTGGATGCGGTGCAAAGTCTGGCTCTTGGTGAGGGGTAGAGAATCTATTCCAGGGGCATACTTCTTGACATATATCACAACCAAACATCCAGTTTTCGAACTTGCCCTTCATCTCTGTAGGAATCTCGTCCTTGAGCTCTATGGTGAAATAGGAGATACACTTGCTACCATCTACGACATATCCATCTTCAGCGATAGCGTCTGTAGGGCAGGCGTCTATACACTTGGTACAGGTGCCACAGTAGTCTTTAATGGGAGCGTCGTAATCGAACTCTACTTCTAATACGATCTCCGCTAGAAAGAAGTAGGAGCCTTTTTTGGGATTGATGAGCAAAGTATTTTTTCCAACCCAACCTAAGCCTGATCGTTTTGCCCAATCTCGCTCTAGTAAAGGTGCTGAATCTACAAAGCAACGGCCATTAATTTTAGTGCCTAGTTTTTCTTCCAGATCAAACAATAAAGTTTTGAGTTTGTATTTTAGTACATGATGGTAGTCTTTGCCTTGGGCGTATCTAGCCAGTTTAGGTGCTTGTGGGTCTGCTTGTATTTCCGCTGGATAGTAATTGTACATCAGACTAATCACGGACTTGGCTCCTGGCACTAAAAGTGTTGGATCAACACGCATATCGAAATGGTTTTCCATATAGGACATACCTCCATGTAATCCTTGCTCAAGCCATTGTTCTAATCGGCTGGCCTCAGGTTCCATTTTTTCTGCCTTGGATATACCGACAAATGCGAAGCCTTCGGCGTAGGCTCGCTCTTTAAAATAATGGGTAAGTTCAGCAGTTTGCATGAATTAAAGATACGGACCTATTCTACAATTTGCAATCTCGCAAATTTGAGCATAATTCTTCTTTCTGGATCATCGACCCCTTCAAAGTAGATGGTAGCAATCTTATTGCCTTTGCCGCCATCGATTTTGTTGACTTTACCTCTTCCAAATTTGAGGTGAATCACTTCCATACCCTCTTGAATATTTGCACTCGGACTAGGTTGAAAGGTCTTAGGATCCACCATTGGTGAGTGAGCAGCTCGTTTTCTGATGGTATTAAAATTGCCACGCACAGAAGAGCGAGTTGGTGCTTCTGAGATTACACGACTACTGATGGTAGATGTACTTTCGATATGTGTTCTATCAATTTCTTCTAAAAAACGACTGGCATCATTGTATCGTAATTTTCCATATTGATACCTACTCTTTGCAAAAGTAAGTGTTAGGAATATCTCTGCTCTAGTGATGGCTACATAGAATAGTCTTCGCTCCTCATCCATTCCATCAGGAGAGTCCATAGCCATAAATGAGGGGAACAGATTTTCTTCTAATCCACCTACGATTACAGATTTGAACTCAAGCCCTTTTGCGGCGTGTACAGACATTAAGGTCACATAATTATCATCATCTTCTGACTTATCCTGATCAGTATACAAGGCAATGGTTTGCAAGAATGTAGTCAAAGTCTTATCATCTACATCTTCTACTACCTCATCATTCTCTACAAACTCTTTTACCCCGTCTAGGAGTGCTGTGAAGTTGTCTACTCTACTTTCTCCTTCAGTGGTCTTATCCGCCTTCAGAAGCGCTTGCAAGCCCGATTTACGGGCGATTATAGTGGCTGCCTCGTATGCGTCAACGGTTTGACTGACAGCTTGAAAGGATTGGATGAGTTTTACAAAGTCCTTTATAGAATTTGCGGCTTTGGCGGGTAGCGCAACTTGCGGTAAACTATCCCAGAGACTAATATCATGTGCTATAGCATGTGCTACGATCTTATCAATACTTGACTTACCAACACCTCTCTTTGGATAATTAATCACTCGTTTGAGTGCTTCTTCATCCGCAAAGTTTACGGCCAATCGCATATAGGCAATAAGATCTTTGATTTCTTTTCTTTGATAAAAAGAGACCCCTCCAAAAATGCGGTACGAAATATTTTGTCTTCGGAGATACTCCTCAAATACTCTTGACTGTGCATTGGTCCGATAAAGTATCGCTATTTCCGAATTGGAAAGATGGTATCTGTTTTTCTGCTCTAGTATGAGATCCGCTACCCTTCTTCCTTCTTCGGTATCAGAGATCGCTTTAATAATTTTAATCTTATGCCCTTCTCCTTTGTCAGACCAGATCTCTTTCTTAATCTGTTTCTTATTAAAGCCGATCACTTCATTGGCTGCTTTCACGATATGCTCTGTAGAACGATAGTTTTGTTCCAGCTTAAAGGTTTGAATCCCATAAGGTTTATAGTCTTTCTCAAAGTCTAGAATATTGTCTATCGTAGCTCCTCTAAATGCATAGATACTTTGTGCATCGTCTCCTACTACACATATGTTCCTAGAACTATTATCGTACTCTATCAGTTTGCGTACTATCTGATACTGTAAGAAGTTGGTATCCTGAAACTCATCTACCATGATGTATTTGAATCTCTGCTGATACTTCTGTCTTATTTCTTCTGGGTTATTATGAAGTAAAACATACAACTGATAGAGCAAATCGTCAAAATCCATAGCTCCAGCCTTCTTGCATCTATCCATGTAGGCTTTATAGATGTGTACGGTATCTTGTCTATTATTGGCTCTATCTTTATCAAGTAGCTCTTTATTCTGCGCATATGCGGCAGGAGAGATCAGATTACTTTTGGCACTTGAGATTCTGCCTCGTACTGTATTGACGTTATATCTTTTTTTAGTGTCCAAGTTCATCGACTTCATGATAGAGGTCAATAGACTTTTGGAGTCATCGGTATCATAGATGGTAAAATTAGATGGGAAACCGATCTTAGGAGCTTCTACACGGAGTATTTTGGCAAAGATGGAGTGAAATGTACCTGCCCACACTTTATTGGCCTTGTCGCCTACTACTTGTGCAATACGGTCCTTCATACCACGTGCTGCCTTATTGGTAAAGGTCAGTGCTAAGATTTCCCAAGGAGCCACATTTTTTTCAAGCAAATGTGCTATACGGTAGGTCAAAACTCTAGTTTTGCCAGAGCCCGGCCCTGCAATCACCATCACGGGTCCATCCGTAGTGGTTACTGCTGCACGTTGCACTTTGTTTAATTCATCTAAGTAGGACATCCGCTGTATTCTGATTGGAAAAAAGATATTAGAAGCGGCAAAGATAGAAATAAGGGAATGATTAATTATCAATTTTCAATGGACAAATCACTATGCTTGATTTCAACGTTTACATCTATATAAATAGATCAATACTACTTTTGGCTCTTCTACTTTTTTAGATTATTGGATTTGGGTTATTGCTTCATTGTTCATTGTTAAGAGCATCCCAATATTCCAAGGCTCTACGGGTATGAGGAATAACGATAGATCCGCCTACCAAATTGGCAATTGAAAACACTTCAAACAACTCTTCTGTAGTCAAGCCATGCTCATGCAGTGTACCTACATGGTATCGGATACAATCATCACAGCGTAATACCATAGATGCGACTAAGCCCATAAGCTCCTTTGTTTTTACGGGTAGTGCTCCATCTTGATAAGCGTTGGTATCGAGGTTATAAAATCGCTTCATGAACTTGTTTTCCTGGCTAAGGATACGTTCGTTCATTTTCTCTCTGTAATCATTAAATTCCTTTACTAAATCTGACATACTTGGTATAAATTTATATTTCGTTTGTATTTCTATTTCTCCATACACTTAAGACCATCCTAAATGGAAAGATGAGTGCAACAATAATCGCACTGACACCAAAGAACATCATCTCCGTGCGGATATAGTTGATCATATCCTTTTGCTTAGCTAAGTTCATATCTGGAATAAACTTATCTAAGCCTTCTTCATCCAGAAAGTTCTGAAAATTGCTGAGTCCCTCTATCATTATAAATAAGATCGGAATACTGATCAGCACAATACCCACCTTTATGTACTGTGCTCTAGCTAGAACAGTATGCTTCAAGAAGAAGACATAGCGTGTCAGCGTTATGAAAACTACAATAAATACGACATTAGTAATAAGGAATGGATAGCTGCTAAGATTAGTGTGTATTGGAAACAAAACCGCCACTGTAATCAGTAAGGTTACTAACCACCAGATGATCTCTAGCGTGATATGTTTTTTTACTACTTCGTCCACGTTGTTCTTTTTGTAAAAGTACAACTACCTCAATAAATAAAGGTTTAATTTATTCTAATTATAGGAGAGAAATAAAGGATTCATTATATTTTGTCTTCTATTCAAGGATCCTCTTATATCTCCTAAGCTAGTTCATTAACAAAAGAATTTGTTAATAAGCTCCAGATATGAGCCTATTATCTGTGACGAATACAAAAATCTACATTATTGTATTAACTTTAGATAGGCTTCTAAAAACCAAATTTTGAGATAAAGCACAACAAGGCATGTTCTAACTAACAACATTTATCGAAAAGCCTTCTAAAAGGTAATCGCCTAGCATTCGTTGCTTACCATCTTATATCAAAACAAAAAACTATACATGCAAATCCGTATCAGTTATCTTATTTTCATCTTACTACTCAGTTTTTCTGCTTATAGTCAAAACAAAACGTTTAACATCACGGGAGTAGTGACAGATACCCTTGGCGAATCTTTAGCCTATGCTACCATTCTCTTGCTTGAAAAGAAAGATTCAACTATGGTAGAATTTTCAAAAACGGGTTTAGAAGGAGCGTTTATCTTTAAGGGTATTGAGCCTGGAAACTATTTGGTAAAAACTACTTACATCGGATATATTCCAAAAACGATCGACTGTAGTGCTCATGACGGAAAGAATATAAATCTTGGAGACATAAAAATGCTTGAACTCGCAGAAGAATTGATGACGGTAGTTATTAAAGCAGCTAAAGCTCCTATAAAAATGAGGGGCGATACTATAGAGTATGACGCCACTACTTTCAAAGTGCCAGAAGGTTCAACAGTGGAAGACTTATTAAAAAGACTACCAGGTATAGAAGTAGAATCCGATGGTAGTATTCTTGCGGATGGGAAAAATGTAAATAAAGTAACCGTCGATGGAAAGTCATTCTTCGGGAGTAGTCCACAGGCAGCAACAAAAAATCTACCAGCAGAAGGAATAGGTAAAATACAAGTTTTTGATACAAAGTCTGAACAAGAAGAAATCACTGGTGCAACATCTGAGTCTACTGAAAAGACCATGAACCTTACACTTAAGGAGGAATTTAAAAAAGGTGCCTTTGGAAAAATAATCGCTTCCATTGGAACTGAAAATCGTAAAGAACTAAAAGGAAACTTCAATCGCTTCAATAAGAAAATACAATTTAGTGTAGTAGGTGTAGGAAACAACACTGGCCGTAATGGACTATCTTGGGACGACTATCAAGATTTTATGGGTGCTCAAGCTTGGAGTTTTGGTAATGGAACCGACTATGGATTTGGCGGTGGCGGTTACAGAACCTTTTCATTTGGGGGAAGCGGCAGTGGTATTGAAAGCAGTATTCGTTCTGTATTTTTTAATAGAAATGTTAATCAAGGGTTTCCCGAAAATTATAACGGAGGCTTAAATTTCAACTTTGATCATAATAAAAATAAAGCAAGTGTAGTGTATTATTCCACTCGAGCTGGAGTAGCAAAAAATGGAACTTCATCTAGAGAAAGGTTTTTTCAAAATTTCACTACAAAAGAAGAATCCCTTAATATAGGAGACGATACCTCTTTTTCACATAGAGCAGAACTAGAATTCAGCAAGGAGATTGACACCTTGCACTTTGTAAAATTTTCATTCAATGGCGCAAAAATAAATGAACATAAATTATCCAATGAAACTACAACGCTTAAAGAGGATACTCAGCTAAGAAGTACTGCTAATATAAGCAATGATATCAACACCGCAGGCGTTTTGGCCAATGGGCTTATTCTCCTTAGAAAGAAATTCAAAAAGAAAGGAAGGAGAATTGGTCTCAATGCTTCATTGCTATACACTGATCTAGAGGAGGATTGGTCTCAAAATTCCCAGACAAGCTTTGTAAACCAGATCTCTGGACTAGATAGCTTATCCATTATTAGTCAAATCAATAATAACATTAGAGACAAAATGCACTATAAAGCAAATGCATTGTATGTCGAGCCTATTTCAAAGAAAATTTTCTGGGAAACTTTTTACAATCACAGCAATCGACTAGAAACGGGAGATCGAGTGGTGAAGGATAATATTCAAGAGCAGTCAGTATTAAATGAAAACCTTAGTAGAATCTATGACAACAATATAATTCTAAATCGTTTGGGCTCTTCATTAAGATACTCTCATGATGGGATTAACCTTTCTCTTGGTTTAGCATATCAAGATTTTAATTTGAAGGGTGATTTTATTGGAGCAGAAGGCAGTACCATAATAGGTCGTGTAGATAAAAAATTTACAACTTGGTCACCTAATTTCTCACTCAACTTTGAACCTTCAAGTAATTCCTATGCTGGACTTTATTTCAGTAGAAATGCAGTTGAGCCCAGTATTGAAGACTTACAACCAGTTGTCAACAATCTCAATCCTCAATATATTGTAGTCGGTAATTCTGCTCTGATACCTGAGGTCTCTAATAATTACTCCGTTGATTTTAATAAATCATATCCTTTATCAGGGACTAGATTCAACCTAGGATTCAGCTTTGAGTCTTACGACAATCAATTCTCAACAAACGAAATAGTAGATGAATTCTTAGTAACTACTGTACAGCCTATTAATGTGAATGGTGGATCTAATATTGAATTCAACTCTGGATTGAATTTTCCAATAATCAAGAATAAAATAACTACTAGGATTAGATTTAGAGGAAGCAACAGCAATAGAGTCTCCTTTGTAAATGACATAAAAAACAATACTAGAAGTATTCGATACCGTCCGTACATAAGGTTTAACTTTACCCCTATTGAAAATATTGGAATTTATCTAACGGCAAATCTTTCATATACAGATACTAGGTATGATATAGATAATAGTCAAGATCAAAAAATAAAGAATGAATATTACTCGGTAGAGTTCTCTGCAAAAACCATTGCTAAACTATTAGTAAGCGCCAACCTCAACTACGATCGATTTGATAATGATCGATTTGATTTGCAGCGTGAAATAGCGGTGCTTGACTTATCTATTTCTCGAACATTCCTTAAAAAGAATAGAATGGAAGCACGTCTTTCTTTATATGATGCTTTCAATCAAAACGTAGGGTTTCAATCTCTAGACTTTTTCCAATCAGAAAATAAAGTACTTGGACGATACCTATTGTTTAGCTTAACTTACAACATCAGAGGAGTAAAAAGTTCTGCACAAAAGAAAAGCTGGTATTAAACGAAAATTAAAAATTATAAAGATGAAGTTTGTTTTTGGAATTCTATTCACATTATTAACGACCACATTTCTACAAGCTCAAAATTCAGAAGGGGTAATAACTTATAATAGAAAACAGAATTATATATCCATCATGTCTAAGATGCCTCATATATCGCAGGAAGATGTAGATAGGATGTCTTTAACCTGGGGTAAGATGGGAGATGGTACTAACTATGAATTGTATTTCAAAGACAACAAGTCCCTGTATCAAGCTAAAGCCGAACAATCAGAAAATGGCTACTCCTGGAAAAAGGATAAGTATATTCTAATGAGAGACTATAATAAAAAGTCCCAAGAAGATATTCTGGAGACGCTTGGTAAAGTATATCACATAAAAGAGGATCTGCCTAAAACAAAATGGAAGATTCTAAATGAGATCAAAGAAGTCAATGGTTATCTATGTATGAAAGCTGAAACTAGGAACGAAGTTAAAGACCAGACAATTCATGCCTGGTTTACAGATGCCATTCCTTTTTCTGGTGGTCCAGAAGGATATGGAGGACTTCCTGGAATGATCTTAGAAATCGACATCAACGATCAAGACGCTGTAATTACAGCTACTCATATTCAGTTGGATAAAGCGGAAGTCATTTTGCCATATCCTAAAAAGATTAAAGGTAAAAAGAT
>CALJVI010000023.1 GCA_937974575.1 uncultured Saprospiraceae bacterium
GATGGGTTGAATTTTACTCTCGGTAGTTCGTCATATGCAGCTTTGCTCTCGTTGTACATCTCGTAAAGGTTAAAATCCTTCTTGAGTGCTTGCTCGATTTGCATCTTTTCACTGACTGTGACTTCTTTGTAGATATACCTAATTAAATCTGATTGTGTAAAGCTTAGCTCCATCCGTAGTATTTGGTGATTAAATTCATTCCTGAATAAAACAAAGGATAGATGCTTTTTATTGCTTAATCAGGTAATTATTTGACTCTGTACCAGTTTTGAGAGCGTCCAAGTGCTGAAAAGCCTATGTATCCACGTACAGAGAGGGTATTATCATCTTCCAGCCAAATACTGCATTTATATATTTTTCCATTATTAGGGTCGAGGATCGTACCGTAGCTATAGTAGTCTTTGTATACTTTTAGGTCTTTGACGATCTCCATTCCCATGACTGGTTGATCTTTTCTGTAATCATCACAAAGATCACAGGTAGCTTTTTTTTTGTTCGTTAGTATCTCCGTCACTGTGCCGTAATACTTGCCATCTTTTTCTGTGATTTCAATATGAGATTTTGGTTGATTGGTCTCGTCATCGATGGTTTTCCAGGTGCCTAAGATGCCTGATTGGGCAAAAGTGAACTGTGCTATAAAAATAAATAGGGCAGAGAAAATTACTTGCTTCATGATATGATATTTTATGTCTTTAAAATCTAACGTTTTTGGGAGTTGCTTTTGTTACACGTCTCTTACCTACAAAAGCATAGTCAAGCTTGCAACTCTCACGCTGGCGCCAGTCCAACTCGTAGAGGTGGAAAACCACCTAAGACACCTAAGCAAAGTTAACTTGCACAAGGCATTTAAGAAAAAAACCTAGCTTAATCCTTATTCGCCAGTTGTCCACATGCTGCGTCTATGTCTTTTCCTCTGGATCTCCGTACTGTGCATATAATGCCTTTCTTTGTTAGGTGTTGGGCAAAATTATTGATCGCATCTTCGGAAGCCTTGGTATAAGTAACGCCTGCGACTGGATTGTATTCTATAATATTAACTCGAACAGGAAACTGCGAGCAAAGTTTTACCAACTTCTTTGCATCTGCGATGCTGTCATTGAAATCACGAAATGCGATATACTCGTAACTGATTCTATTATTGGTCTTTTCGAAGAACTCCTTAAGGGCTCCCATCAATGAATCCAAATCGTTCTGATGATTGATTGGCATGATTTCGCTACGCTTTTCATCATCTGCAGCATGTAGTGATAATGCTAGGTTTACCTTCAGATCTTCTTCACATAACTTATGAATCATCTTTGCTATACCGACGGTACTGATCGTAATCCGACGTGGCGACATGGCCAATCCTTTCTCGGATGTGATATAGCGGATACTCTGGAGCGTGTTTTTATAATTGAGTAGTGGTTCGCCCATACCCATATATACTATATTAGTAATACCATGTTCATACAATTCTTGACTATGAGCACTCACCATCGTCACCTGATCATAGATCTCGCCTGGATCTAGGTTACGCATGCGCTCCATCTGGCCGGTAGCACAAAACTTACATGCTAGGCTGCATCCAACTTGTGAACTCACACAAACGGTATATCGATTGTCTTTATGCACAGGAATTAATACCGACTCTATCTTGTGTCCATCTTGCAATACGAATCTATACTTTATAGTACCATCCTTACTAACTTGGTGTTTATCGAATGCAATGCTATTTATTTCGAAATTGGCGATGAGCTTCTCTCTAAATCCCACAGATAGGTTGGTCATCAGATTGAAATCTATACATGCTTTTTTCCATAGCCACTCCCATACCTGCTTAGCGCGAAAAGACTTTTCACCTAAGAGGGTGACCTCCTCTTGCAACTGTTCTAATGATAATAATCTAATGTCCTTTTTCATTCTTTATTTTTACTGTCTAGCCAGATCGTCACTGGACCATCATTGACTAGGGCTACTTTCATATCTGCTCCAAATATACCTGTTGCAATCTCAGTCTGACTTAATATACCCAATTGCTTAACAAATGTCTCGTACAAAGGTATAGCTAATTCAGGTCTTGCAGCGGCTATATATGAAGGTCGGTTACCTTTCTTGGTACCTGCATGCAGCGTAAACTGGCTCACAACAAGATATCTGCCTGATATATCCTGACAAGACTTGTTCATAACTCCAGCTTCATCATTGAATATCCTCATATTCATGATCTTTCGCACTATCCAGTCTATATCTTCTTGCTCATCATCATGAGTGATACCTATAAGTATAAGGAGTCCATGATCAATGGACCCGTTTATTTGCTCATTTATGGTAACAGAAGCGCTAGTTACTCGCTGTAAGAGTGCTCTCATGATGTTGGTTATGGTGTTAATAGTGTTGATACAATTGTGAATTTAAGAAGGTTTATCAACACTGGCAATTTAGCGCCTTTTTAGACCCAAATCTAACCTAAAACAACTTGTTTTATATGTGATTAACCTTGGAGTTATTCGTGGCTGGCCAAGAAATCCCCAAAAAATAGTTTGTCCCCATTATCACCAAAAAAGTAATTCACACGATGTGGGTAAGATCCATAAATCACTGAAGATGTGATTAGTGCGAAGGTTCTGAATTGTGTAGAAACCCGCTGTATTTTTGAATTTCTATTTTCCAAAATGAATTTCAAGGAAGTTATCCACGAATTAACACCACTGATGGTAGTAGTAATTTTTATTTATAAATTTTATTAAAAGAAATCGTTACTCATTAGGGAAGTGGATAACTCTGGGTGAAACAACTTTTTGATTTTGATTCGATGATGCGAACTATCTTTGCATCACCAAGGGGTTTTGACAAAAAGATGATTCTGCGGCAAAAACTAAATGCTCTGTTGAGCATTGTTATGATTGAGGGTTGAAATGAATGGACGGATTTTTTTTGTTTAGATTTTTGAAAACCCGATTTGAATCATGGCAATTCTAGGATTGATGACCAAGCGTATTTTATAGTTATGTTAATAAGGCAAACAATATTTAAAATTTGAAATGAGTACACAGATATCCACATCTATTCCACGCATTGTTAGCAACTGGCTGTTTATTGGTTTGGTATTGATCTTTGTTCAAGTCAATATTGGTGGAATTACCAGGTTGACCGATTCGGGATTGTCAATAACGGAGTGGGATATCATAAAAGGGACCTTACCTCCCTTAAGTACGGATGCTTGGGATCATGCATTTGAAAAATACAAGTCCCATGCGACCAAAAATTTTGAGAATATGCATGGTGGAGCTGACATGACTATGTCAGCTTTCAAAGTGATTTATTTTTGGGAGTGGTTTCATAGATTTTGGGCTCGGAGCATTGGATTTATATTTCTATTTCCTTTTCTCTATTTCCTATATAAACGATACTTACCAACATGGTTAGTAAAACGGCTTGGAATCGTTGTTTTATTTGCGGCTTTAGCGGCTACTTTTGGAATAATCATGGTGTATAGTGGATTCAATGATGACACTCGGACCTGGGTATCTGCTTATAAACTGCTCGGGCATCTAAGTATAGCATGCCTCACTTTTGGGTATTTGTATTGGACTTGGCTCAAAGTAAAATACCCTAATAGAGTAAAGAGTGATCATGCTGCTATACTTCGACCCTTATTAACATCTATTATTGTGGTGTTAGTAATTCAGATAGGTCTAGGCGCTTTGATGGCTGGTATGCGCGCTGGATTGATCCATCCTTATATATCAATGTTAGTAAAGGGGGATCAATTTTGGAATTTCCTTTGGTTATCAGAGGGTAGCATCACTGACAATATTGTGGACTATGAAAAGTCAGTATCCATAAAGGCTTGGGTACAATTGTTTCATAGGCTTACGGCCTATGGATTATCAGCTCTTATTGTATGGTATTTCGTAAAAGTAAGAAAGATGAGCGGTTATCCACATAGTTATCCACATCTATCTAAAGGAGCTGTTGCTATGATGCTTATGTTGTTAGTACAAGTATTGTTGGGAATTCTTACAATTGTTAATAGTTTTGGTAAAATACCCTTAGTATACGGAGTTTTGCACCAAGCAGGAGCCTTGCTATTATTGGCTTTTGTGCTGTATTCCACATTTCATATGAATAGGAGATTGAAAGAGTGAGTTATTAACATTTAGATTGTTTATATGTTGGTAAAGTGTTTAAACGGAGTGTAATGTATGAATATGGAAGAATAAAGCATTAAATTGAGCATTCACAAATACGAGTAAGAAAATATGTCTTCACCAAAGGTAAATGAAGAAGAAGGATTTAAATATTTAGAGGAAGGAGAGGGTCCAATATTGTTATTGTTACATGGTCTTTTTGGTACCTTAAGTAATTTTGAAGGTATCATCAAACATTTCTCCCCTAAGTATAAAGTTGTTGTTCCTATACTCCCAATCTTTGAAATGCCTATTGGGGATGTTTCACTTGAAGGTTTATTGAAGTACATAGAGGATTTTGTAAAATTCAAAGGATTTTCTTCTGGACATGTATTGGGAAATTCACTAGGTGGGCATATCGCTTTACTCTTTGGCCTAGCTAATCCTGATTTTGTATCGACAGTTACTTTGACTGGAAGTTCTGGTCTTTTCGAAAACTCCATGGGATCCACCTTTCCAAAAAGAGGAGATTACGAATTCATAAAGAAAAAGACAGGGGAGACATTTTTTGATTCCACTGTAGCTACTAAAGAATTGGTTGATGAAGTTTTTGATATAGTCAATGATCGTAACAAAGCGATACGTGTAGTATATACTGCAAAGTCTGCTATTCGCCATAATTTATCAGATAAACTACATCAATTGAAGGCGCCTACTCTATTAATCTGGGGCCAACAAGACAATATAACCCCTCCCTTTGTAGGTGAAAAGTTTGCTGAGTTGATAGAAAATTCTGAGTTACGTTTCCTTAATGAGTGCGGACATGCTCCAATGATGGAGAAACCGGATGATTTTAACGCTATTTTGGAAGAATTTCTGGATAAAAACTAGAGTTATCAACATTGTTTAAGAATAACTAACATTTTGTGGATAACTATGGGGTTAAGCAGGTAAAAAAGCTAGTCAATGTATATTGACTAGCTTTTTTGTTGGAATTTGCAATGGTAGATGGCTCGATAATTACGTTAGCTCTCAGGACTGTTGTGTATGGGGGTGATACTAATTCTCAGCGCTAGTATGCAGAATAATTTAGTTTAATTTTTGGTATCTTATTTATAATGAGAAATCTTTTATTCTATCATATGAAACAGATATCATATGTTCCGTCATTAATTCCCTTTTACGATTAGTCCAATTCTGGATATTTGATATTATTTCAATCTTCGTACAATCTGGACATTGTTCAATAGCAAATGCGACTGTTGCTAATAGTTCTAAACCTAAAGTACTTTCAAATCCTTCGATTAAATTTAGAATGGATTCTAAACGGATTTTCTGTCCTTCACCGAGATTGTATTTAATAATATTCTTGGTTTCTACTTTTTTATCTTGATTAAGTTTAATTGAGGTTATTGGACTATTTAAGTCTCCGTCGTAAGATAAATAATTGGGAGATAATGCTTCAATTACCTTATTAAGATTAGGTGAGTACGGACCATAAAGACCTTTATCAAACCTTAAGTTTAACTTCTCACCCATACGCTGTAATAGATACGCTAATTTTTGAATTACTAAGGTTGTAATATCTTCACCTAATAATTCATACTGTCTAATAACTTGGAGATAAATAGCTCTTGTCGGATTAAGTTCTGTTATTGCTTTTACAGTTCTAATATTTAAGTTAAAACCAGGTTCATAAATATGAATTTCAACTGTATCTTTTAGACGAAGTAATTTATTAGTAATAATAGATTTAATTACTTGCCAGTCTAGACCACCATTGCCACATCCTAATGGAGGTATTGAAATACTACTAATGTTATTTTTTATAATGACTTCAATTAAGTCATCCATACCATTTTCGATATATTCAATTTTACTTTTATTTCTCCAATGCTTTTTAGTTGGAAAATTTATTATAATCTTCGGTGTCAATAAACTTGTTTGATATAAATGCATTTTACCAACTTCTAAAGTACCATTTTCAAAAGCTTTTCTATATGCTTTATAATTACCAGGGAAAGACTTTTTAAATGCTAATGCAATACCTTTTCCCATTACGCCATACGTGTTCACCGTATTAACGATTGCTTCTGTTTCTGCAGTTATAATATTTCCTGTTATAAATTTGTACATATTAGTTAGTAAGATATTTTATTACATAAAATAAAAACTAGAATCAACCTTAACTGTTGTATTATATCCCATTTCGATAACTATAGACTGTATTTGTTCTTGTCTTTTTTTGTTAAAAACTATTATCTCATGAATATTGGAGAAATCCATTTCATTATGAATATGAAATTCAGCTTGCTTCTTACGCTTTAAATCTGGGTGATTATTTTGTGCTTCTGCTGAAAAATTTGTTGCATTAACCGCTGAAAAATCAATTTTATCTAATTGATTTAAATTAGTAAAAAATTGAGTAACTGGTGCTTTTAATGCATGTCCATCTGTGAAAAAGAAATCATATCCATGTTCTTCAATTTTAGAAATATCATAAATAATATAGACAATTTCATCTTGATTAACTTGTTTTATTTCACCATATCCACTAATAATATTAAGTAGCATTATTGATCTTTTGCCAAAATAGAAAGCTATATAATCCTTAAAAGTATTTACATCGTGCGTTGGTACAATTTTATTACTCCTTATGTTAATAATATCATTATTACCTATACTTCTGTAATTTGGATTAGCATTAGGGTGATTAGGCGAAGTTACAATCCCATGCTGGAGTATGTAATTCAAATTAGAAAAATGTAATATTCTATAAATATAATTTGAGGTCATTTATTATTTGGTACAACTTCTACTTACTCCCCCCTTTCATTTTATCCTTGGCTCTGCGATCACGTTGCATAGGATTTTCTTGATTACGATCTCCACGTTGAAACAATTCAAATCTATTGATCTCTTGTTTAGGTGGATAGTAATTATTTGATCTATCTGTATCTGCAGTTTCCAAGAATGGATCCAATACGATTTCACTTACTTCTTGATCTGTAACAAATACTTTAGTTACTTCCTCGTTACTAGTTTTCTTCCAGATCTCAGCAGGAATACGAATGATCTCAGATCTACCATTTTTATATTTCATTTCTAGTATGATAGGCATTACTAGTCCACCGACATTTGTGAATTTGATTTCATAAAAATTCTTACCTGAGTTTAGAAATGCTTTTTCATCGTCGGACAATTTATTATAATACTGATCGTACTTCTCTTTGTCAAGAATATTAAAATCTAATGGATTGTAATCCGTATAAAAATCCTTGATATCAGCATCACGCTCATCACGAGTTTCTTTGATTACTTCTTTGTTTCTTATTGTAGAAATATTCACAGGACCAGCAGCAAGCTCCTCTTTCTTACGTTTACTTTCTATCTCAGGATTTTTGGAATCCAACTTGATCCACTTCACATCTGACATTCCGATATCAACATGATCAGTAGTATAAAACCACCCTCTCCAAAACCAATCTAAATCAACTGCAGAAGCATCTTCCATAGACCTGAAAAAATCCGCAGGCTCAGGAGATTTAAACATCCATCTTTTTGAATATGTCTTAAATGCATGGTCAAATAATTCACGACCCATTACCGTTTCACGAAGTATGTTCAAAGCAGTTGCAGGTTTACCATATGCATTATTTCCAAATTGCCAAATAGATTCAGAGTTGGTCATGATTGGTGAAATCTTAGATTTGTCACCGCCCATATAACCCGTTATCTTATGAGCAGGACCTCTTCTTGAAGGATAGTCTCTCTCCCACTGTTGCTCGGATAAATATTGTAGAAATGTATTCAAACCTTCATCCATCCAAGTCCACTGACGTTCATCACTATTCACGATCATAGGAAAATAATTATGCCCTACTTCATGTATAATAACTCCGATCATTCCATACTTAGTTCTTTGTGTATAAGTACCATCCGCTTCAGGTCTACCAAAGTTGAAACAGATCATAGGATATTCCATTCCTATACTCTTTGCATTTATAGACCAAGCTACTGGATAAGGATAAGGGAATGTATAATGGGAATACCACTTTAATGTATGGGCTACTGCCTTAGTAGAAAATTTTTCCCAGATAGGATTACCTTCCTTTGGATACATGCTCATTGCTAACACTGTGCTTCCGTCAGCTTGTTTAACATTCATTGCATCCCAAATAAATTTTCTAGAGTTCGCAAAAGCGAAATCTCTAACATTTTTAGCTTTGAACTTCCAAGTTGATTTACCACTCGCTTTCTTCTTTTCTATTTTCTCTGCTTCATCCTGAGTTACAATAAATACTGGTTTATCAAATTCGTTACGTGCCTCTTCAAATCTCTCTTGCTGTTTTTTGGTAAGTACATCTTCCTCATTCATAAGTACACCTGTTGCAGCAACCATATGATCCGAAGGCACTGTGATGTCTACTTCATAATCTCCGAAAGTAAGTGCAAATTCACCATTACCTAGAAACTGTTTGTTTTGCCATCCTTGATCGTCATTGTATGAAACCATACGTGGAAAGAATTGCGCTATAGTATAAAGGTAATTGTCATTCTCTGTAAAGTGTTCATATCCTGAACGCCCTCCTATTTTCATTCTATCATTTACATTGTACCACCACTTTATATCGAATGAGAATTTATCACCAGCTTTAAGCGGATTGTCTAAATCTATTCTCATCATAGTCTTATTGATGGTATAGTCTAGATCAGATCCTTCTGTATTTTTCACATGATCTATTTTGAATCCGCCGTCAAATGTTGGTTCCAATCTTTCCAACTGTCTCAATGACATCTTATCATTTATACTGCTAGTTCTCACCTTATAGGTATCAGAATCTAAAGCACGCATATTTTGATCCAGTTGTAACCATAAGTATTCTAAGTCATCTGGTGAGTTGTTAGTATAAGTGATTACTTCTTGACCATAGATCTTTTGAGTTTTGTCATCAACTTCAATAGACATTTTATAGTCTGCCTTTTGTTGCCAGTATTCATGTCCTGGTGCACCTGCAGCGTTACGATATACATTGGGTGTTGGAAGCTCTGTATCTAATTGTCTAAACTTATTCGTGTTGGTATTCTGAGCTTGTAGGAATGAACAAGCTAGAATGGCGATAAGCAATAAGGTGAAATGTCTTTTCATAATATTTGTTTAACTAGAGAGCTAAGATACGCCAATCTGATAACTTGT
>CALJVI010000024.1 GCA_937974575.1 uncultured Saprospiraceae bacterium
ATCTTGTAAGAGTAGCGTTCAAAGTTTGCGATGATGGGTGCTATCTGATGCTTGTTTATTTTCAAGGTGATATCTACGATGGATTCATCTAGGCTAGTAGAAATGAAAGAACTCAAAATGATGCCATCCTCTGATTCAATAATCTGGGAAATTTCTGCCATCGAATAATCTCTCTTTGGTACTTCTAGAACGATCACACTGCCTGGCTCAGTGAATGAACCTGACTCTGCAAAATAGTTGAGCAAGTCATTTTGAGTGATGATCCCTAGATATTTGTCTTCATGATCTACAACAGGAATGATCGTCAATTTTGATTCCCCTAGGAGACCTAGTACCTCATAAAGGTGATCATTCTCTCTAGCGAAAGCTTTACTGAGCGAAAGGCTATAGGAACCGATCGGCTCTTCTATATTATTCCCAATGATGTCTTCATCACTGATCAATCCGAGAAACTGTTCATTATTGACTATAGGATAGTGCGAAAGATTGAACTCACTCATTAGTCCGAGTGCCTCCTCCCCTGTATCAGAGGTCATTAGTGGCACGACGCCATTGGTGATTAGTGATTTCGCAAGCATAGTATGTTATTTAAATAGCTTATAGTATATAAACGAAAAATACATCAATTCGTTAGCACGGTTGTGTTAAGACTTGTTAAATTATTCGTTTTGGTACATTCGTTTGCTTAATACACAAGGATACATCTAATTCTTAATATCTCATATGATCAGAAATCTAAAAAATTTCTAATCTAATAAGAATATAGTGAATAGCGCTGTCCTAAAGTGAGTAGATACCTTGAATAAACTTCTAAGAACGAAGTAGTTTTTCTTTTTGAAATGCGAATTCCTCATCTGTGAGAAGGCCTCGCTCTCTAAGGTCGCCTAATTTTTGCAATTGGTCAAGTAGGTCAGCAGATTGTTGGGTATTTATTTTATTCTCTGGCTGCGGTACTTCAGTCTTGATCTGAGGAGCTGGCTGCACACTTAATCTAAAACCATTACCTATAAAAGACTCATACTCAGGCTGTATACGTAGATATGCGAGTGCATCATGACTTTTCACTTTATCAAAGTCTATAAAGCCATATTCAACAGCCTTATCCAAGTGAAAAAATGAACTTTCTTTGTCTTCATTTATAGAATAAGCACATGCTAGGTTAAAATGTACAGCTACATCCTTATAATCTACCTGTAAGGCTTTTTTGAATTCTTTGATAGCACCAAAAAAGTCAAAGTCTTTGTACATTTCAATGCCTTTGATTTTGTGTGGATTCTTGATGGCTACTTTTTTACGACCAAGATTTCTTTCACGTGATTTTTGCTTTTCGAATTTGCTATTACGTCTACGTTCTTCGGCTCTTCGCTCATCAAAATCATCAAATCGCTCTTTGTACGTATCTACTACTCTAAATCTGTTGTACTTAAAATCAAAATCCTCCTCGTCCATAAGAAGAAACTTAACCGCATCGATAAACGCAGGAATCCAACTGATAAAAAAGAAACACAGATAAAGCACACCTAGGCCTACTTGACCCAAGTAAAATCTATGTATACCAAAAGTACCTGCAAAAAATGCCAGCAGTGCTGCTACTGTTTTATCCTTCTTCTTTCTGTTCTTGATCGCCAAATTTCTGTTGTTTCTATCCTAGTAATTTTCCTTTTTGAGCTTCAAACTCTGCCTCTGTAAGTACACCTCTTTCTCTTAAATCTTGTAGGCGATTGAGCTGCTCTAATAAACCTTCATTTAAACCAGGGCTACTCTTCTTGGCTGCACTCGCTGACATGCGGTACCCGTTTGCTTTGAAGTCATCAAACTCTGGTTGGATACGCAAATAGGCAAGCGCATCATGTGTATTAATTCTATCAAAATCTTTGAATCCTAGCTTTACTGCTTTGTCAAGATGAGAGAATGCATCATCCTTCTTTTCTGTTAGTGAATATGCCGCTGCCAAATTGAAGTGCAAAGCAATATCATCAGGAGAAATAGTCAGCGCTTTTTTAAAGTCTTCAATTGCTCCTTCGTATTCAAACTCTTTGAATTTTGCAAGGCCACTATTCTTGAGCGGATTCTTTCGGGGGGCAGCTGGTCTTCTGACACGTTCTGTCTTTCTCCTTATCTCTTCTCTGCGTCTTGCCTCTGCTCTTTGACGAGCAAGATCTGCCTCTTTTCGTGCTCTTGACCTTTCATGGTCTCTTCTTCCACCTCGGCCGCTAGGTCCTGGTCCACGTTTCTTTCTTTTGCCTCCACCCATGATAGAGTTGGCTATAAAAAAGAATATTGCAAAAGGAATAGCAGCACTTAAGCCGCCATTAATAAAAGCCACAACAATAAAAAAAAAGGCTATTCCAGAAAAAGGATTATTATCCATATTGTATTTTTATTCAAATAAGTCAAAAGTATGAATTACAAAAATATTAATTCCTTGAGACTTCTGGGTACATCTATCGTATTCTTCAAAAGTCTATCTTTTATAAAGAATACTCTATAACTATCGTGCTTGACCGAGTGTAAGAATAGTTTCTATTAATTCACCATCTCTTTCGAAGGTAATCGTCACCTGATCTCCTGTTTTGTACTTACCTATTGCAAGCGTAAGATCCCTCATATTATCGATACGGTCCTCATTTATACCTTTGATGATGTCTCCCAAGATGATATTTCCCTGTCTATCTCTCAGTGTAGAATGCAAACCTGCCTTTTCCGCAGGGCCATCAGGCACGACACGTACTATAAGTATCCCTTTCTTTCGTAAACGCTGCAAAATACCATTAGGTGCTATTTCGATACCTAAAGTAGGTTTTTTTATTTTTCCATGTTTGATCAGTTCTGGGATAATCCATCTGACTGCATCCACTGGTATGGAAAATCCAATCCCAGCATAAGCTCCTGAAGGACTGTAGATCGCTGTATTTACGCCTATTAGCTCTCCTGAAGAATTCAGTAATGGACCTCCTGAATTACCTGGATTGATAGCAGCATCTGTTTGGATGGCATCTTTTATCGGAAAACCCTTAGCACCATTGATCTGTCGTCCTAAAGCACTAATGATACCCGTAGTCAAAGTCTGATCTAAACCAAAAGGATTTCCGATGGCTAAAACCGTTTGGCCAACAAGCAAATTACTAGATTTACCTACTGGCAATGGGCTTAGAATAGAAGCGGGAGCATCTATTTTCAATACGGCCAAATCTTTATCCTCCGCAGCGCCTACCAAAACTGCGTTCCAAGTACTCTGATCTGCTAAAGTAACTGTGGCTTTATCTGCTCCTTCCAAAACATGAAAGTTAGTTACAATATGTCCCTGTGCATCCCAGATAAAACCAGATCCTGACCCTTTCTGAATCTCAGCAATATCCATCGTAAAATAGTCTTTCTCAAATGTGGAAGTAGTTATAAACACTACGCTTGGCGCTGCCTGCTGAAACAAAGAAATCGTCGCCTTTTCATTTGGTTTGAGATCAAATCCTTCCTCTGGTGCAGCCATATTTTGTACTTGGTTATGCTGTTCCTGACTTACGCTCTTTTCGCTCAGCACTTGCTGGCTTGTATCTGAAGCGCCTGTATCTGCACTCCATGACACCCCCAAAAAATACCCCCCAAGGAGAAGTATCATACCGACCAATACGCTGAAAAAATTCTTCATATTTGATTTAATATTATTATTTCAATAATCATCCTATCTAGCAGAAAGGCATTACTAATTTAACGATTTTCAAATAGAACATTAGTATAAGCACAAAGGGTTTAATGCCAACGAATTTTTATACCAATGAAAGGATTTTATCGTCTGATGACTTTTTATACCATGCTCGCCTCAAAAAGAGTAGCTTCTGACAATTTATCTAGTTTTATTCTACCTATTGTATTGACCATATCTGCTTGATATGGCAACTCCACTTTGATATAATTATCTGTAAATCCGCTCAAGAAAGCCCCATTTTTGTGTGCTTCGAAGAGAACAGTCCGCTCCTGCCCTGCAAACTGTGCATAGAAGGCTCTTTTCTTCTTTTCTGACAAGGTCGTCAACATGGTATTTCGCTCTCTACGGATTTGCAGCGGCACTGGATTTTCCATTTCTGCAGCTGGTGTATTCTTACGCTCACTGTATGTGAATACATGTAAATAACTGATATCGAGATCTAGCAAGAAGTTGTAAGTATCCAAAAAGTCCTCTTCAGTTTCTCCTGGAAATCCTACGATGACATCTACTCCAATACAACAATGTGGCATCAAGGTTTTGATCTGAGCTACTCGTTCTTGATAGAGTTCTCTTCTATACCTTCTCTTCATCAATGCTAGCATCTTATTGCTTCCAGACTGCAAAGGCATATGAAAGTGAGGTACTATTCTTTTGGATTGAGATACAAATGAAATGATTTCATCAGTACATAGATTAGGTTCGATAGATGATATGCGATACCGCTCTACACCTTCCACCTCATCCAATGCTTTGATTAGATCTATGAACATCTCTCCTTTTTTAGGTTTGGTGCCTTCTATGACGGCAGTTCCGTTGCCGAAGTCTCCGATATTCACTCCCGTCAGCACTATCTCTTTCACTCCTTTGGCTACTATCTCATGTGCCTTTTCGACAATATTCTGAATAGTATCAGATCGTGATTTACCCCGTGCTAATGGGATGGTGCAAAAAGTACATTTATAGTCACAGCCATCTTGCACTTTGAGAAATGAACGAGTACGATCTCCAAAGGAAAAAGCACTTACAAAGCTATTGGCGTGTTGCACCTCACTTACTTGCATGGCGCCTGTGTCTTCTGCTTTTTGTAAATCATCTACAAAATCTAGAATACGAAATTTCTCAGCTGCTCCAAGTACTAAGTCTACGCCTGGAATTTCCGCAATCTCCTTTGGCTTGAGCTGTGCATAGCAACCTACAACTACAATTTTTGCTTGTGCATTTGCTTTTTGCGCCTGCCGGACGATCTTCTTACACTTACGATCCGCAAACTCTGTCACGGAGCAGGTATTGATCACACAGATATCAGCTCCATCCTCAAATTTATTTACGGCATAGCCTCTATCTTCAAACATACGTCCTATAGCGGATGTCTCCGAATAGTTGAGTTTGCAGCCCAAGGTGTAAAACGATACTGATTGTGGTGTTGCCATTCCTAATTTTACTGCAAAAATAAGGAATACAGCATACATAAAATCAGACTTAGCCCCTCTTCTGACGAATATTTAAGCATGGAAAGTGTTAATTATGTAATTTTGGGTGATTTTAAACCGAAAATAACATTGATCAAACTTATCCACATAGGGCTATTCCTCTTGATTGCTGCTTCTGCCATTGGGCAAAGTGGGGCTCAAAAACAGTTTGACATCAATAGTCAGACGGTATTTAAAGATAAAGAGGGCAATCTGATCAGTTTTGAAACCTTCAATGAATGGACAAGTGGTAATGGTTATGATATCGAACCCATCTTTAATGAGGATGGCTCGCTCAAAGAAATAGTTATCAATACCATTTCTCTCAATACTGCAGTTAGGCCTAATGAGTTTGCCTCTACTCCAGAACTGGTAGAAAAAACACCACCTCGCTTTGAAGCTTTTGATATACAAAATAGGTTTGTCTCCTTGGACAACCTAAAGGGTAAGGTAGTCGTGATCAAATTTTGGTTTGCTGCATGTCCACCATGTATTAAAGAAATTCCACAACTCAATAAAGTATTTAGACAATACGAGCATAATCCGGATGTGGTATTCTTAGCGCCATCGCTCGATGATGTTGCCACCATAGCAGCCAGTAATCAAAGAAATCCTTTTCTATATAATATCATACCGAGAGCACAAGATTTTGCACATCAGTATAATGTCCTAGGATATCCTACTCATGTAGTGATCAATAAAAAAGGAACTGTAGAAGCCGTCTACCAAGGCGTAAATCATAGAATAGATGAACTACTCAGTGGAGCCATTGAGTCAGGACTGAGACGCACCCCCAATGATCGGCCTCAGCACCTCCCTACTAGTGCACCGACAGAAGAGGTCGTCATGATCAATCCACAATCTGTCATAGTAGATGCTCAAGGTATCTTGGTGCCTTTTGAAAAATTTGTACAGCTGATGAACGAGGGGGATTATGATCTACTCAACAGCGAAGATTTGGTAGGCAACAAAGTCATCATGATGAAAGAAGTCATCCGAAATTGACATTTACTCCTAACACAAAATAAAACGACAAGACCATAAATATGCTTTACAAAATTCTTTTTGCTTCCTTCCTTTTATTGTGCTTTTCCTGTCAAGGGGAGCAAGACAAAACATCCATGAATGTCGGCGATGATATCTGCACCTGCTTCAAGCCTCTCGTAGATGTCAATGACGAGATCCAAACCATGATAAAAAATGGTGACAATAGCCAAGCCGAAAATCTAATATCTAAAGTAGAGCAACTCAATACTGAAGGCCAATCTTGCGCTGCGAATATGGTCAAAAAATATGGTGCTGATACTCAGTTGGACACAGATAAAATTAGCGCACACATGAAAGAAAAGTGCCCAAAAATATTGAAAATTGTAGGAGAAGCTTTGTTTGTAAAGTAGTGCCCGAAAAATAGGCTCTAAGCCAAAAGTACCCCATTTATCTCTCTGTAATTTTCACTTATACTTTCACCTTTTCATTTTCCAATTTCCGCTCGAACATTGGTACATTAATCTTGAAAATTGGTCATGGGGAGCATTGAAAATTTGTTCTTGAGTGAGAGATCGAAAGGGCGCCTCCTCAAGAGGCGGTCACTCCATAGCGGGATGGGATGGAAGAACGGAATGGAGGGACGGGAGCGAACGCGTACCCCGAAAGAGCTCGACCCTGATCGACGCCCTTTCGGCGGAGTATCAGGGGCACTCCCAAAAAAAAATACTACTTAAACTTTTTTTTGAGCAGTGGGTAGGCGAATACTACTAGGACAATCATTAGGCATCCTAAATAAAACCCGGGGTTCAATTCTTTATTTTCTTTCAGGATCAGCCAGGCTAGAATGATGCCGTAGACGGGCTCTAGATTGATCGTCAGATTGGACGCAAAGGCAGTCAGATGCTTCAATGCTCGTAGGGACAATACATAGGCCAAAGTGGTACATGCTAAAGCTAGGACCAATAGATATACCAAGTCCATACTGGTAGGCCAAAAAGAAATGGGCTCTTCGGTATAGTAAAATATAAAAGGTAAACAGAGGCTAATAAATATCCAAGCGGCACCCAACTCGATAAAGGTGATGGTCATAGGCTCGGCATCGTCGATGTACTTCTTATTGAGAATAGAAAAAATAGAAGCAAGCAGTGCAGATATCAAACCGAGGTAAATACCCATATACATACTCAAGTCAATATTGCTGACCACCAAGATCATCCCTGGTATAATCAGTAAGCCAAGCATCACTTCTACCTTGCTAATGGGGCGCTTGAGAATAAGGGGCTCTAGGAAAGCCGTAAAAAGGGACGCTGTAGCTAGAGCAATCAATGTAATGGATGCGTTGCTGTATTTGATAGCTCCAAAAAAAGTAATCCAATGTAAGGCGACTAAAATCCCAATGCCAAATAGTATGCCTTGCATACGCCTAGATAACTTGGTCATTCGTTTTCCGAATCGTAGTAAAAACAATAAACTGATACAGGTGATCAACACGCGCCACCAGACCAGTACTGTAGCGGATAGACTAATGAGGTCTCCCAGTATAGCCGTAAAACCAAATAAAAAGACGGCAATATGCAGTTCTAAATAAGCCTTGGAGGTGGGTTTCATATATATCTGAAAGATTAAGTGTGGTGAATATACTATAATCCTTGTGTTTTGCTAATTTTGAAGTCAAATCAGAGACGCTAAAAGTGGAGCAATTAGATGTATTGCATGTAAGTATCGAGTATTTTCCAGCTGCTAAAGCCGGTGGACTGGCCGACGTGGTAGGTGCCTTACCAAAGTACTTAAACGAGAATAACTTTGACACAGCGGTAGTCATACCCAAACACCATACCACCTGGATCCTTGCTCAAAAGTGGAATCCTGTATACAAGGGGAAGGTAAAAATCGGCTCCAAGGTCTATTTGTTTTCCATATCAAGTCACGATGACTTTGACAGTCATGCACTCTATGTATTGGACTTGCCAGGCTTATTCGATAGACAGAGTATCTATATAGATACGGAAACTGGGTATGGATATACGGATGATCATCTTAGAAATATTGTTTTTCAAACTGCCGTATTGGAATGGCTCAACAGCATGAGGCAATATCCAAAAACACTGCACTGCCATGATCATCACACTGGACTGATTCCATTCATGATCAACCACTGCACGCAGTACCAAAAGCTCAATAAAATACCTACGGTATTCACGATACACAATGGTGCTTACCATGGTGCCTTTGACTGGAAGGATGCAGACCTACTGCCTAGTTTCGATAGAAATGCAAAAGGACTGCTAGACTGGGATAACCAAATAAATCCACTGGCCTGTGGTGTCAAATGCTGTTGGAAACTCACTACGGTATCGCCTGGCTATATGGATGAATTGAGATACGACTCCAATGGGCTAGAGTCTCTGTTCAACCAAGAGAAGGACAAGTCTGTTGGCGTTATCAATGGCATAGATACGGGTGTCTGGAATCCGGCAACCGATACTAGGCTGGATACGGTATATAAAAAAAGCATTGCGACTTTTAAGCAGGCTAATAAAAAAGCACTGGCCGAGGAATTTGACTTTGATATCCGATTGCCTTTGGTCACTTTCATAGGCAGGCTGGCATATGAGAAAGGAGCACAAATTTTACCTGATTTATTTTGCAGATACTTGGACAAACAGCAGGATGTCACCTTTTTAGTATTGGGGACGGGGGACAAAAATACCGAAAAACTGCTGACCAATGTTCAAAAAATGTATCCTCAAAATATACAGGTCCGAATAGGATATGATGAGTCGCTCGCACATCAGCTCTATGCAGGGTCTGATTTTTTGTTGATGCCAAGTAAAGTAGAACCCTGTGGTCTCAATCAAATGTATGCCATGCGATATGGTACAATCCCGATCGTCAATAATGTAGGTGGCCTGAGAGATACGGTGATAGATCTGCAAAAAAAGGATGGATATGGCATATGTTTCCAAAAAGCCACTGTATTTAGTGCCATGGATGCTGTGCAACGGGCAGCGGGTATATATCAAGATAGTAAGGAGATGAAGAGGCTGCAAAAGAAGGTTTTTGAGCTAGATTTTTCGTGGAATGCTTCTGCGCAACAATATGCAGACATTTACCAAACATTAAGATAAATACAATCGTAAAAACTACTGTAAAAAATATCCAGTATGAAGTCAGAAATGGTTTGCTTTATTTTGGGAGGCGGCGCAGGTACGCGCTTATACCCACTTACAGACAAAAGGTCTAAGCCTGCAGTGCCTATAGGCGGTAAGTATAGACTGATCGATATCCCTGTTTCCAACTGTCTCAACTCTGGTGTACATCGTATTTTTGTACTCACCCAGTTTAATAGTGCCTCGCTCAATCAGCACATAAAGAACACCTACAACTTTGATATTTTCTCTTCTGGGTTTGTAGATATTTTAGCTGCTGAACAGACACGCGAAAAAGGGGAAGGCTGGTTTAGAGGTACTGCTGATGCCGTGCGACAATGTATGAAGCACCTGCGCAAATTTGACTACAAAAACATTTTAATCCTGAGTGGTGACCAACTTTACCAAATGGATCTCAAAAATTTTAATGAATACCATAACAGCTCCAAGGCGGATATTACCATAGCGACTATACCTGTAAACGAAAACGATGCGACGGGATTCGGAATTATGAAAGTAGGCAAGAATGGTTTTGTGAATGACTTCATCGAAAAGCCAGACGCAAAAACACTTCAAAACTGGAGCTCCGATGTAAGTGAAAGAGCTCAGAAACAAGACAAGCACTATCTCGCTTCGATGGGTATATATCTATTTTCAAAGGAAGCTCTAGAAAAAGTACTGCAGGAATATCCTGATGCTACCGACTTTGGTAAAGAAATCATCCCACAGATGATTAGCAAAAAATATGATGTAGCGAGTTATCCCTATGAAGGATACTGGGAGGATATCGGAACTATACGTTCCTTTTTTGATGCCAATATCTCACTGACCGACAATATCCCTGACTTTAATCTTCACGACTCCAAGCACAGTGTGTATACACACCCTCGTATGCTCCCACCGACAAAATTATTCGGCTCAGTGATCAATAAAGTATTGCTATCGGAAGGAGGTATCATCCACGCTAAAAGTATAGAGACTTCTGTGATCGGTATACGTACTAGAATACAACAAGAGACTACGCTCAAAAATGTGGTTGTCTTTGGTAATGATACCTATGAGTCTATGGACCAATTGCTAGACCCCAAGACCATCAATATGGGCATTGGAAAAAACTGCCATATAGAGAATGCAATACTAGATAAAGATTGCCGAATTTCTGACAATGTCAACATTATTGGACACGTGGATCTTGAAGATGAAGAAACAGAGGAGTACATCATCAAAGATGGCATCGTCGTCATACGCAAAGGAGCTACTATCACAGAGGGAACTCAGATAGGTTATACTAGGAGAGCGGGTACTTCTGTGTAGTTCTTAAAATTCATTCAGGTCAAAAAACTTTACATCCGGAAAATGAGTATTGAAAAATCCTAATCCATTTTCAATATTCGTAGGATAGTTGATGGGCTCTTTGGTAAGCTCTGTAAAGAAGTTGCTAGAGGTGTTTCTCAAACTCAAATAATCAAAATAGTCTTCATTGATATTAGAGATGGTCACTACCAAGCTGTCCGTTTGGCTGATCTCTGGCAACTCTATAGTGCCTTCATACCTAGCCCCCTCAAATATCTTATCACTAACGACTACCGTTTTTGTATTCACATTTGTTCCTCTTTGGAAAAATGAATTCAGATCTAATCCTGTAGAATCGAGTGAACTTTGTCCTTGGGTATAAAAATTAATCATATACCAATTGTCCTCCGGAAAATCTTGAATGGTATAGTCAATCGATACTAGGGTATCTTTTTCTGTTCTTTCTATAGAAGGTATAATCTCTTCAAAAGATATTTGAGGCAAAAGTAGGCTGGTTGAATTTAACTTTTTTCCATCAGATTCGATATTTAAAGTAAGCTCGGTACTTACTTCTGGCAATGGAAAAGTACTTAAGTAAAACCCATTTGCCACTTCGATCAAGGACTCCGTTTGGCCATCAAAAGTTATACTTACTTGTGCATCATCTACCAGCAAATTGTCTAAAATACTGTTTGTAATCGTATCTCCATTTTCTTCGCTAAACTCCAGAGAGCTTATTGATCGAGTCAAAATAACAGACATCAGAGTATTGGGAATTACCTGTGAGAAAACTACAATCTCTGGATCTTTTTCTGGTATTTCAATATCCAATGGTGTGGGTACACACCGAAAAAGACATACACTGAATACACAACAAATAATTAAGTACTTCATAATTTAAAATTTAAAGTTCCAAGCCAAAGATGGGATTACTCCAAAAAGTCCTCTTTGTTGATATTTCAAATCGCCAGTATCTGGATCTAAAGTTACTGATACTCGGTAAGGCTGAGTTCTATGATATGTATTGTAACAACCTAAGTGAATTTCAGATTGAAATTTTTTTGTTCTTTTATTTTTAAATATAAAATTGACATCCAATCTATGAGAAGGAGAAAGCTGTATTTCATTTCTTCTGCTATATATAGGAATAAATTCCACATTGGTCAAAGAGGCATCTGGAAAAATATACTGAGCTAGTAATGGCGTAAACCTAGAACCAGAAAGATATTCCCATACTGCGGAAAACGTCAATCGCTTATTGATATCATAGTTGCCTACTACACTCAACACATGTCTACGATCGTACTTGGAAAAGAAGGGTTCGCCTTCATTGAGCTCATCAAAGAAACGCTTACTCCAATTTAGGGAATACGCTACCCAGCCATTTAATCTGCCTGTACTTTTTCTGACTAATAGCTCTGCACCCCAAGCTCTGCCCTTCCCTTGCAACAATAAATTTTCAAAGTTATCATTAAAGATCAGGTTACTTCCTTCTTTATACTCTATTAGATTTCGCATCCACTTATGATAAGCTTCTACTGATATTTTCAATTTCTCTTTTGGGAGATACTGCTCATAGCCTACAGCTATTTGATCAGATGATTGAGGTTTTACATTTTCGGATACTGGATACCAAAGATCTGTAGGCAGCGCTACTGTCGAACTAGACACGAGATGCATATATTGATACATCCTAGAATAGCTTGCCTTAAAAGATTGGTTATTATTCAGAATATAAGCAGAACCAAATCGAGGTTCAAAACCCCAATACACTTGATCCCTAACTATAGCACTGGACAAACGAAATCCTAGATTCAATTTCAAATCTTCTTGAAAGGTATATTCCGCATTTCCATAGGCCGCAGATTCTAGTGTATTTCTTTTATCGCCTGGTCTATTTTCTAAAAACGCAGCTACATCTCCATCAAAGCTCAATATATTTGGTCGAAACTGATGATTGATCACATGCAAGCCAAATTTGTACAGTTTGGTATCAGACTGGTAATTTGTAAAATCCAGCTTGAGGCCTATATCTTCTATTGCTGATTTAATAATTACTGAATTATTGGCAACCTCTCCATTGATATCATAATTGAAAGCAGTATGTATTAATGAAAGATTTGAAAATAGTTTGGGATTATAAATATGATTCCAACGAACAGTTTGTGTGAAATTTCCCAATTGAAATCCGAAGCCAAAATTACCCAATTCTCCTTCCTCATCTTCAACCTCAATATCTTCTCCATCTACGTCACTCTCATCCAGAGACAGCACATCATCTCCAAAGTATGCACTTACAAATATTCTATCTTTTTCAGATAAGGTGTAATTTAATTTAGCATTGAAATCATAAAAATAATAAGGCATAAAGCTGCCAAAAGCCTTAAACACTTTGTCTATATATGTGCGTCGTCCAGAAATAAGAAATGATGCTTTATCTTTTTTTAGCGGCCCTTCCAGTGTGATTCTAGAAGACAGAATCCCAAGACCACCAGATACTTCAAACTTCTTTTTATTTCCTTCTTTCATTCTTATATCCAACACCGAAGAAAGACGGCCGCCATATTGTGCAGGAAATGCACCCTTTATCAAATTCAAATCTTTAATTGCATCTGGATTAAACACAGAAAAGAATCCAAATAAGTGGCTGATATTATAAACCGTAGCTTCGTCTAGCAAGACTAGGTTTTGATCGGCATCTCCTCCCCGTACAAACATCCCTGAAGTTCCTTCTCCCCCTTTCGTTACACCAGGCATCAACTGAACCACTTTGATAATGTCCAACTCTCCTCCGACAGTCGGTATTGTTTTGATTTGTTCAACAGGAATATTGACCGTACTCATCTGAGTAGAGCGAACCTCTTCTTGCTCAATGGTTATTTTATTGGCCTTGACTTCTACCTCCACCAAATCGGTTCCACTTGTCAAGCTGACATTTATTTGCTCATCTGTACTAGCACTAAGTGATTTTTCGACATTCTGATATCCCAGGTATGAATAGATCAAAACGACATCTTGGTCGGCAGGAATATCTATCGAATAGTATCCGTACTCGTTAGAACTTGTACCTATAGTAGTATTTTTCAAAAAGACATTTCCGTAGATCAAGGCCTCTCCATTAAAACCATCTGTAAGATAACCACTGATGGTAATTTTTTGAGCAAATAAATGAGTGCTAAAACAAAGAAGAATAATTAACTGTAGAGTTCTCATGGCTTTCTCGGAATTAAAAAAGGGTTTGAATTAAATCATAATAGGCTCTTATTCAATGGTACTAAAATTAATACAAATTTTGAAAAAGCCAAACTGTGAAACCATAAGATTAAAAGAACAAAACATTAATTATATCTTATCAAACAGGACATTGGTTAGGGGATCTAAACAATAGTCTAAAGATTATAGATTGTGGGTGAGGGGCCATCACGACCTGATGGCGTGACCGAGTCGTCCGTTTCTACTCCTCCTATCGTCGTCATACCACTACCACCTCTTGTCTCTACGCACTCCGTTTGTCGAGCTCCAGCTTTCGCTTTCGCGACAATTAGTTTTATCGTAAATGCAAATGGCTCAGAGCATGCTCAAGTAATTTTGACAAACGTAAATCTTAAATGTAGGTTCAATACGAGAAAAAAAATTACACTTCAAAGAGATTGTACAATCTGCAGAGCGCAGAAATGGTGTGTGGATGTGTGATCAAATTATTTTTTGCTGCCTCTTTTAATTCTGCAACGGATAAAAATTCCACTTCGAGATGTTCCTCATCATCAAAACGAGTAGGCTCCGTGAGGACTACATCTAATGCTACAAAGTGGTGGATTTTGGCGGATTGATATACGGGGTTGGAATATATACTCCCT
The DNA here is from genome assembly GCA_937974575.1 of uncultured Saprospiraceae bacterium. GTDB lineage: Bacteria > Bacteroidota > Bacteroidia > Chitinophagales > Saprospiraceae > JALZVN01. The sequence goes on from CALJVI010000024.1 coordinate 14,459, forward strand.
AGACTTTTCCACTGCTCAGAAGTATGGCCTGTCTCTTCTATTAATTCACGCTTGATGCCATCGATGGTCGACTCCTGCTCCTCTACAAATCCACCAGGAACTTCCAAGCTGTACTCTTGTGTTCCAAATCTGAATTGGCGCACCATGAGTATCTTACCCTCTGGATTGATGGCCACTACATTGGCAGCATCGTTTGCATCGAGTACTGTTACCTTTATTTCTTTCTGGGTATGAGGATTGCGCAAATAATCAAAGCGCGCTTGAAATATTTTTAAATCGGCAATGAATTCAGTTTTGAGCAGCTCCCACTTAGTTGGAATCATTTCTAATTATCTACTATATCTCTTCTTTCTACCTCCACTGTTTTTATGCCTATGATTGGAACCATGGCTGCGCTTATTATTTTCGCGATGATCTCTCGACTGAACCGAACCTTTCTTACGACCACGTGAGACATTAGCACTAGGAATAGGAATTTTATCCAGCAATGAAGTGGACAAGATAAGCTTTCCATCACTAAGTGCTTCAAGATCCTGTACGATCACTTCATCACTTACATAATGCTCAATACTCCAAGTACGGTAGGCCAATTTCATATAATTACCAATCACTGCTGCATAAAGGCCTTGCTTTTCAAGATCTTCCATCTCTAGAGCTTTGGCAATCATGCGTTGTACATTTTTGCCATAGTGTCTAAATCTAGCTGCTGCATCCGGATAACCTAAAGCATCAGGCTTTTTATAAGAGTTGTCAGCTGTAGGAATCTCCATTCCTGCTACTGGATCAACATCTATCTTAAAGTCAGAAATACGAAATACATGTCTCCACAATTTTTCTAGATAATCCTCCATGTTTTTATTCTGAGGATGCATTTGCATCATCAACTTGATGATACGCTCTACAAAATCTTGTCTCTCTGTTCTATCTTCTAAGGTCATAGCATGCTTGACCAATTGTTGAACATTTCTTCCGTATTCTGGAATAATCAATTCCTCTTTTTGAGAATTGTATTCCATATTATGTGATTCGTAATGACTCATTTCGACTTTTTTGTGGTTTTATTCAACCGTTACAGATTTAGCAAGATTTCTAGGCTGATCTACATCACAGCCTCTCATGACTGCAATATGATATGAAAGTAATTGAAGAGGAATTACAGATAATAAAGGTGTTAATGGTTCATCTGTAGCGGGGATCTCAATAACATAGTCTGCTATATCTTTGATCTTTGTATCTCCTTCATTAATAATAGCAATTACTTTGCCCTTTCTTGCTTTTACTTCTTGTATATTACTAATGATCTTGTCATGCGCACTCATATTGGTAGCGATAACAATGACCGGCATATTTTCATCTATCAAGGCAATGGGTCCATGCTTCATCTCTGCAGCAGGATATCCTTCAGCGTGAATATAAGAAATCTCTTTCAGCTTGAGTGCACCTTCCAGTGCAATAGGAAAATTGTAGCCTCTACCTAAGTATAGTGCATTGGTAGCATCTTTCATCTCCCCTGCTATATATTTGATATGGGCATCCTTTTCTAGGATTTGCTTGACCTTGCCTGGAATATTTTCGAGCTCTTTTAGTAGCTGTATATAATATGGTCTCGGGATTCTACCTTTTTCATATCCAAGGTAGATCGCCATCATGGTCAATAAAGTAATCTGACCTGTAAATGCTTTTGTAGATGCTACTCCAATCTCTGGCCCAGCATGTATGTATGATCCTGTATCAGTCAATCTAGCAATACTAGATCCTACTGAATTCACAATACCATATAGCGTTGCTTTTTTCTCTTTTGCGAGTGTTAATGCAGCCAATGTATCCGCCGTTTCTCCAGATTGGCTCAATGCAATAACGATATCCTTATCGTCAATGATAGGATTGCGATATCTCAATTCAGAAGCATACTCTACTTCAACAGATATTCTTGCTAACTCTTCAAATAAGTACTCTCCAATTAATCCTGCTATCCAAGAGGTGCCACAGGCTGCGATGACTATTCGTCTCGCATTAAGGAATTTGTCCAGATTTTTTTCTACACCCCCTACTTTGATCCATCCTTCTTCTGAGTTGATTCTGCCTCGCATACAATCGCGAATAGAGTCTGGTTGTTCAAAGATTTCTTTCAGCATGAAAGTATCAAAATCACCCTTCTCGATAGATTCAATCTCTAGGTTCAACTCCTGTACAAAGGGAGTAAGCAATTTGTTATCAATATTTTTTATGGAAAGTGTACCGTCTCTTTTGACCACTGCTATCTCCTCATCATTGAGGTAGACTACCTTTTTGGTATGTTCAATAATTGGGGTAGCATCTGAGGCTACAAAAAACTCATCCTTTCCAATCCCGATGACTAGTGGACTTGCTTTTCTTGCAGCTACCAACATGTCCGGATTTTCAGAATCCATGACAACGATAGCATATGCGCCTACGACTTTAGTAAGTGATACCCTAACAGCCTCATCTAAAGGCAAATTATCTCTTGTTTGGATTTCTTCTATGAGGTGGGTAAGTACTTCGGTATCTGTTTCACTTTCAAAAGTGTGGCCCAATTTGATAAGCGCCTCTTTGAGCGTGATATAGTTTTCGATGATGCCATTATGAATCAATGACAATCGTTTATTTCCCGATACGTGCGGGTGAGCGTTTATATCATTCGGCTTTCCGTGGGTGGCCCAGCGTGTATGTCCAATACCAATATTGCCTTTTACTCGCTCTCTTCCTACATGATCTACTAGATCTTGTACTTTTCCTTTCTTCTTATATACTTGAAGATCGCCATTCAATACGGCTACTCCTGAGGAATCATAACCTCTATATTCTAATCTTCTTAAACCACTAATTAGAATTGGATAGGCATCTTGTTGTCCGATATAAGCGACTATTCCACACATAAGTCTTATAGTTTTGTATATGTAACGGTAAGTTTTACTGGATAGGTACTATGCCCAGCGCCAAAAAGAACGGCTC
>CALJVI010000025.1 GCA_937974575.1 uncultured Saprospiraceae bacterium
GCGTAAAACAATTTTTATAAAGAGAGTGATCGATAGAAAACTCCTTGCGCTAAATGCTCAAGGATATTTGAATGGACATACGCCATTCTCAGCTATGTTGGCATTTTATACGACACTGACATCTGTGTTTTGTAATACTAAATATGCATGTTTGTCGAATGAGGCTTCAGCAAATGAGCCTACCATCATAGGGACCAATATCAATCATCAATATTCTAAGACGATTGATTTTGAAAAGAACTACAATAGCTACTTGAAGAAATATATCAGCCCGAATTATACCTACATGAGTTTGTTGCGTCCGCTCAATGAATTTCAGATTGTTCGTATCTTCAGTCAACGTGAAAAAAATCTTGATATCTTTAAGAGTTGCAATGTAGGAAGCAAGCAAGATAAGTGGTGCTGTGATTGTTCTAAGTGCTTGTTTGTAGCTATCTTACTAAGTGCCCATATTGGTATTGACAAAACGAATAAAGTATTCGGAGAATCTCTACTTAATAAGAAAAGCTTGAAAAAGGAATTCTTGGAATTAGTAGGCCAGACGGATACCAAACCATTTGAGTGTATAGGGACCATAGATGAAATTATTGTGGCTATTACTTTAATCAAGGAGCAGGAGCCAAAGACTTTTGCGAAGCAATCTTTACTCAGGCACTTCGATAAAAAGTATGCGAATTTGTATGCTTCACAAAAGGATATAAAGACCATCAGAGATACCTACTTCAAAGGGCATCGATTAAATAATTATTTCAAGACCTTGGTGTATGAAAGCTATCAAGAATCAAATAGCTAGTTTTTTTGCTGGCAAGAGAATTGCAATCTTGGGTTTTGGGAAGGAAAGCAAATCTAGCCTAGCGCTAATACGCAGCTTCCATCCCAAGCTAAAGGTGGAGGTTTATGATGAAAAGACGGCACCAGAGAAAAAGGCGATCAAGGATAGGTACACAACTTTTGTGTACAGTTCGAAATTTAAAAAAGTACTTTTTGAAGAATACGATTTAGTTTTAAAATCTCCAGGTATTCCTTTCTTTAAATTACCTAAGTCTCTTGTCAATAGCAATGTATTGTTTGGTCAGACGGAGTTGTTCCTGAAGTGGTATGGCTACTGCACCATTGGCGTGACGGGTACCAAAGGGAAGAGTACGACTTCCAGTTTGATTTTTCATTTGCTGAAGCAGGCAAAGTATAAGGTCTTGCTGGGAGGCAATATTGGAGTTCCATTATTTGATTTGATACCCAAGATATCAGCGAAGCATTATGTTGTTGCAGAGATGTCTTGTCATCAATTGAATAAGATTGAGCAGTCTCCGCATATTGGAGTTTTGTTGAATCTGTTTGAAGAGCACTTGGATTATTACAAAACGGTGGATGCTTACTTTGAATCTAAGCTTCCGATTTTCAAGAATCAAACTTCTCAAGATTATTTGATTTATAATCATGACAGTGCAGTGCTTAAGCGCTACCTCAAGGAGTCCAAGCAGGACCATGCGACGATTAGCTATTCTACCAAGTCTGAGAAGGCTGGATACTGGATAAAAAAGGATGTCCTTCATAGTAATCAAGGTCGTTGGAGTCCATTTGGAGTGAAGACCAGATTGTTGGGCAAGGTCAACCAGTTAAACATACTCCCTGCCGTGGCCGTGGCGTCTCTCCTCAAATTGAAGAAACAAGACCTCATAGATGGGCTGGCATCCTTCCAGCCTTTGGCGCATAGACTACAATACTTGGGTAAGGCCAATAATATCCATTTTGTCAATGATTCTATTTCTACTATCCCTGAAGCGACTATAGCCGCAGTAAAAGCATTGCAAAATGTGGGTTGCTTATTTTTGGGAGGAAAAGATCGAGGTATAGATTACAATGACTTAGTGGAGTTTGTAATCAAAAAGAAAATCAAGTCCATTGTCTTTTTTGATAAGGCGGGTACAAGAATGTATAAAGCATTCAAAAAGGAAAATGAAAAACAGCTTGCAAAAACCAAGCACATACGTACCAATGATTTTGAAGAGGCAATACAGTTCTGTTTAGATAATACAAAGGCGGAATCTTATTGTCTGCTTTCTCCAGCGGCATCCAGCTATGGGTTATTCAAAAATTTTGAAGACCGAGGCCAACAGTTTGCTCAATTGGTATTGAGCTTAAGTAAGCATAAAAGATTTAGCAAGTGATCGCAGAAATAGTTTTACAGGATTCTAAAAGAGGTATGGATAAGCTGTATGCACATTTGCCTAGGGATATATTTGAATTAGCGGCAAAGGATCTACTAGCCTTACCTAAGGATAGAAATATACTTTTATACACTGGCTTTGCTTCAGATGGTAAGCAAGAAACTGATGGACCAGTCGGGACTTATTTTTTGGCAAAGGCACTTTTTAAATTGGGTTATTATCCGATCATAGTCAGCGATTTTCACTGCAAAGGATACTTTGACCAAGCGGAGCAAAACTTCGAAACACTATTGATTCCTACGAAAGGTTTTAAGGAGAAATTCATGTATCGCAAGATCATTGAAACATACGATCCTGTTGCGATGATTGCTATAGAGCGACCTGGTAGGAGTGGGGATGGGCATTATCGAAATATGGATGGTACTGAGATCGATGGGCAAAATGCACCTTTAGATCAGTTCTTTCTTGAAAACGTAGATGTGCTTACCATAGGTATTGGAGACGGGGGAAATGAGATAGGGATGGGTAAGTATCAAGATTTATTGATTGACCGTCTGCACTATTCAGATCCATGCGTCATAGTTACGGATCATTGTCTTATAGGGACTACTTCCAATTGGGCGGCCTATGGATTGATCGCAGCTATGAATGAGGATCATTTGCCGACGGAGGACGCACTCAAGAAGTATTATAATTTTATTTTAGAGTTGGGTGCGGTTGATGGTGTTACTGGCAAGTCTGAAAAGTCGGTGGATGGATTTCCGATAGAGAGATCATATCAAGTGTTAGAGCGATTAAGCACTAAATCATAATAAGTAAAGTATAATAAATGGAATACTTTGTATAAACAAAGAGAACATTAGAATTAATTTTGTGTTAATTGCATGAATAAATTAATCTAAAAAAATATATCGTGAAAAAGGGCAAACTATTATTAACTGCATTATTTGCAATTGTATTCCTGACAGCTCCCTATTTTGGCTTTGGGCAAAAATGTCAAACTTCTCATAAAAGAGCTGAACGGATAGCGCATCATCCAGAGATTCAGCTAGAAATGGATAGAATAAATCATTTTACAGAGCAATGGATTTCGGAGCAAAAAACAAGTGTGCAACAAAGGGCAGTGGTTACGCTACCCGTCGTAGTCCATGTTGTTTATTTGAATGATGCTGAAAATATATCTGATGCGCAAATTATGTCGCAGATAGATGTACTGAACGAAGATTTTAGAAAATTAAACGCTAATTTTTCCAATACGCCAGCAGCTTTTCAATCTATAGCAGCGGACGTTGAGATTGAGTTTTGTCTAGCTAGTATTGATCCTGATGGCAATCCAACCAACGGTATTACGCGTACATTGACCACAGTCGCTGAACTAGGTGAAACGGAAAATTTCTACAAGACTGCTTCCGGTGGACATGATCCATGGGACAATACCAAGTATATCAATATTTGGGTTTGTAATCAAGAAGAAGGAAGTCTAGGGTTTGCAACACCACCTGGAACAGCCTCTCCTATAGAATCTGATGGGATAGTAATACCTTCAGTATATTTTGGAACAATCGGGACCGCAGCGGGCTCGGCTCCTAATCATCTGGGAAGGACTTGTACGCATGAGATGGGGCATTATTTTAATTTGGAACATATTTGGGGCCCGACTGAAGGAGGTTGCTACGAAGATGATTTTGTTACTGATACACCCGAACAAGATGTAGAAAGTGGAGGTTGTCCAACTTTTCCTTTTACGGATTATTGTACTAGCGGAGGAAATGGAATCAATTTTCAAAACTATTTAGATTATTCTGACGACGATTGTATGACTATGTTTACCGAGGGGCAAAAGTTAAGAATGTTGGCAGCCGTTAACGGACCGAGAGCTTCACTTTTAAGCTCTAATGCTTGTAGCTCTATGGTAGCAACCACTGATTTATATAGATTTGAAAATGCTATTAGTGTTTTTCCAAACCCAGCCAGCCAATTACTTACGATTGCTATTGATAATGATTATGCTACTGCAGATTCAAAATGGAAACTTATTGATGTGCTCGGAAAAAGTCATCTTGAATTTACAATGACGGAAAAGAAAGAACTCAATATTGCACATTTACCAGAAGGTGTCTATTACCTTACTTGTTCGGATTTTCCAAAAACAGCTAAGAAAATAATTATCACAAAATAAAGAATCATGAAATATACAATCATCTCAATATTAATTTTAGGTGTTTTAATTTTTTTGGTTGCTTGCAAGGCTAAAAAAGCAATTGCACCTGTTGAAGTGGGTGAGCCTGTTATGACTCTTTCTAAATCTAGTTGTTTTGGTAAGTGTAAGGTTTACAACGCAAATTTTTATGAGGATAAATCTGTTACTTATGAAGGGCTAGACAATGTAGATAATATCGGTACCTTCAAAGCTAAGATCAGTGAGTCGGAGTATCTAAGTCTAGTAGCTCTTTTTGAAGCGGCTAATTTTTCGAATTTGGAAAACGAGTATTTGAGTGGCGTAAGAGATAAGCAAAAAACAACTCTTAGCTTTTCACAAAAAACCGTTGTGTATCAGAAGCGTGCAGCATCGGACGAGCTGAAGGCAATTACAAATGGTATTGATGCGGTTTTAGAAAAAATAGAGTGGGTAAAAGATTGATTTCCTAGAAGTCAATCGTATTTACCAGCCAATAGGCAGGTTTGACTTGATGTCGACCCAAAACTCGCGGCCAAAAAATAGACATAGAATGGTCAAAACAGTTAAGATGATCATGAGGTAGTTATTATGTGTTATGGGTAAAAGTCGATACAATGCGTATCTACCTATGTATGTTGTACACATAAAATGAGCCAAATATCTGTTTTATTGTGTCTTTTGCTCATATGTATATTGTTAATTGCTGTAAAGCGGTAATTAACAATATAATTGCGTAGGGAGATGCTAAAATAAAAATCTGTACCAATACCATCTAGCAAACGGATAGTCAGAAATATAAAAAAGCCCGATCCAAAATTTTGGACCGGGCTTTTTTATTAAAATGTGAGTTCGACGATTATTTCGTCAAAGCCTCGTATCTTTTTTCTACCTCATTCCAGTTAAGGGCCTTCATGAAACCGCTTACATAGTCAGGTCGTCTGTTTTGGTAGTTCAAGTAGTATGCATGTTCCCATACATCAATTCCCATGATAGGTACACCTCCGCAACCTACACCTGGCATCAATGGATTGTCTTGATTAGGCGTAGAGCATACTTCTAGCTTACCACCATCATGTACACATAACCAAGCCCAACCTGATCCAAAACGTGTACCGGCAGCTTTTGCAAACTTCTCTTCAAATGCTTCCTTAGATCCGAAGTCTCTGTCGATAGCATCCTTTAGTGAACCGCTCAATCTTCCCTTATCGTTTGGATTCAGCATAGTCCAAAACAAAGAGTGATTAAAGAATCCACCACCGTTATTACGAACAGCACTGTTCTCCATATCTAGATTCTTCAAAATATCTTCAATAGATTTTCCTTCAAGATCCGTTCCTGCTATGGCAGCGTTCAATTTGTTGGTATATCCATTGTGGTGCTTTGAGTGATGGATTTCCATCGTGCGTGCATCTACATGAGGCTCTACAGCGTCATATGCATATCCCAATTCCGGCAAAGTAAAAGCCATAATTTTTCTATTTTATTTAGTGATGTAATAATGTTCTTTTCAATATAATGCTATAAAGATATAAAAGTTTAATGGGAATATTAAGGAGAGATATATTGGTTGTGATGATTTTGTTTTGGGCGAGCCAGCTTGCCCGAAAATGGGCAATCTGTCAGGCTGTCCAGGGGTCCGCGTTCGCTTCCGTACTGTGCCTGTCATACTGAACAGGCACAGCACCTGAGACTGAAAAAGTCTCAGCCCTTCCCATCCTTCTCGCGGTAGATGTCTTCTCCGACCCGTGATAGGAGCGAGCACGTAGGGAGGTGGATCATGTGTGCAGCTAAGGTATAGGGTAGCTCGACGAGGTACGAGGAGAGATGGCATATACCTATAGCTAAACCATGATGCACAGACCGAAGTAAAGCGGATAGCGCGAAATGGGCGCCAAAAAAAGGGATTACTAAAATTTAGTTTACAAATTCGTTGAATATCTTATTTTTGCAGTAAAATAAAAAATCACTCTTTATGAAATATAGAATCGAGAAAGACAGTATCGGAAAAGTAAAAGTTCCTGTTGAAAAATATTGGGCAGCACAAACGCAGCGCTCTATCCAGAATTTTAAAATCGGAGGTCATACGATGCCTATCGAAGTGATCCGTGCATTTGCTATTTTGAAAAAAGCAGCAGCACAGACGAATGCTGATTTGAATGCATTGCCAAAGACAAAGGCAAAATTGATCGGCAAAGTATGTGATGAGATCTTGGCAGGTAAGTTGGATGATCAGTTTCCACTAGTGGTATGGCAGACGGGTTCTGGTACGCAGTCCAACATGAATGTGAATGAGGTGATCGCCAATCGTGCGCACGTAGTGAAAGGTGGAAAACTTACAGATGAGAAAAAATCAATGCATCCAAATGATGATGTGAATAAGTCTCAGTCTAGTAACGATACTTTTCCAACGGCTATGCACATCGCTGCTTACACGATGTTGGTAAAAGAGACGATTCCTGCAATGGAAGCATTGAAGAAGACCTTCGCTGCTAAGTCTAAAGAGTTTAATAAGGTGGTGAAAATAGGGCGTACACACTTTATGGATGCGACTCCAGTGACGCTGGGTCAAGAGTTGAGTGGGTATGTGTCTCAACTGGATCACGGTATCGCTGCTATCAAAAATTCACTCAAGCACTTGAGCGAATTGGCGCTTGGAGGAACGGCTGTAGGTACGGGACTAAATACACCAAAGGGATATGATAAAAAAGTAGCGAAGTATATCGCTAAGCAAACAGGCTTGCCATTTGTAACGGCTAAGAATAAATTTGAAGCTCTTGCTGCTCATGACGCTATCGTAGAGTCACATGGAGCATTGAAGACCGTGGCTTGCTCGCTGATGAAAATAGGTAATGATATCAGAATGCTTTCTTCAGGTCCTAGGTCTGGAATCGGTGAGTTGATCATACCTGCTAATGAGCCAGGATCTAGTATCATGCCGGGTAAGGTGAATCCTACGCAGTCAGAAGCATTGACGATGGCTATGGCACAGGTAGTGGGTAACGATGTGGCGATCAACATCGGAGGAATGACAGGTCATTTTGAGCTGAACGTTTTTAAGCCAATGATGATTTTCAATTTCTTGACTTCTGCTCGATTGATAGCGGACTCGTGCAATAGTTTTAATACCAACTGTGCAATGGGTATCCAACCAAACTTGGAACGTATCAAAGAAATGCTGAACAATTCACTTATGTTGGTAACTGCATTGAACACCAAGATTGGATATGATAATGCTGCCAAGATTGCAAAGAAGGCATATAAGGAGGGGACGACACTGAAAGCTGCTGCACTGAAGTTGGGCTTCCTTACTTCTAAAGAATATGACCAATGGGTTCGCCCTGAGAAAATGGTATAGCATGTTTTATTCAAATAAATTAATCATTCCAAGAGAAGGTCTTACCTTTATTGGTAAATAAAATCATTATGAAAA
>CALJVI010000026.1 GCA_937974575.1 uncultured Saprospiraceae bacterium
TGCCAAAACCTGGGACATTGCCACTGCAAAACTGCACAAAGAGTATCGAGCTCACGATACTCCGATCAAATCCTTAGACATCAGCCATGATGGACAAATGCTCTTGACAGCTAGCACCGACGCCGTTGCCAATCTTTGGAATCTAAATGAGGGCTTTCTTATGTACTCTCTGGTAGGCCATCTATCTACCATTAACACTGCTTGCTTTCTGAACGAGACCACTATCCTCACTGGGTCTAATGACAAGACTATCTCTGCCTGGAATATCCAAACAGGTGAGATAGCACACACCCTGCTCGGGCACAAATCTAATGTACTAGACACCAAGCTCCTATCTGGTACAGGAAGATTCATAAGTATGTCCGATGATGGAGAGCTGATTATCTGGGACAACAGAACCATGAAAGAAGTGGATCGCATCGACACTAAAGGCGAAACTATGAGTCAAATATCTACTCATAAAAATTTGCTACTCTCTCTGCATCCAAACCAGAATCTTTCACTTTGGGATCTGACTGAACAGAAAAAACAGGAGACCATCTCCATTGCAAACACTCCATTCCTTTCTGGTCATGTATTCAACCGTAACAATTGTATCGTCAGTGGCGATGAATCTGGTTGGATCAAAAAACACTCACTCACCAACGGCGATCTGATCCAATTTTTCAAAGGCCATGAAAAAGCGATACGCCAAATTGCTACCTCTCCTGATGGCAACCAATATGCAACAGCCTCTGATGACAAATTGGTCAAGCTATGGGATACAGAGACTGGAGCTCTTTTACGAACACTTGAAGGACATAAGTCAAGTGTACTATCTGTTACTTTTTCATCCGATGGAAAATTTCTATACACTGGGGGTAAGGACAAAATGATCAAATGGTGGAACCTCTCCTCAGGTCTCGAGATCAACACATTCAAAGCGCATGGATCAGACATCACTCAACTGATCGCTTTGGATGAGACAAAGGTCATCTCCGTAAGCAAGGATAAAAAGATGAAAATCCACTCTGCTGAAAAGGGCAGCCTACTTTCTCTAATCGGTACACACACTGCGGCTATCAGTAGTGCTGTTTACGCAAGCCAAGATAGCCTCTTGTATATTGGTGATATTCATGGAAATATATCTGGGTATCATATCGGAAGTCAGACACTCTTAAAAAGTATGAAGGGCCACACAGACGAAGTAAACCACATCAGCCTCACTGCTAAAAAAGATTATCTAGTATCCTCATCCTTAGATAAGACCTCTAATCTTTGGCACCTCCCTTCCTCTTCATTGGAGCAAACTTTTAGTGGTCATAAAGACGCATTAAGCTATTGCTCCTTCGGAAAAGATGAGACGACTATCATCACCACTTCACTTGACAAACAAATAAAAGTTTGGTCAGTCCAAGATCTAGTACAACGCTAGTATCTCATAACAATAACCCAGTATACCCAAACAACGATCTGCTTATATCATCATATATAAGTAGACAAAACTCCAAATTGCAAAACAACATATTTTTTTCTAACCGTTGCGAAAGCGAATAGCTGGAGCTCGACAAGCCGGAGGCGCGTAGGGATAAGCGGTAGAAGCGGCACAAAAAAAGCCACTGGATTTTCCCAGTGGCTCTTTTTTGTATAGCGGATGACGCGGTCACGTCTGGACGTAGGCTTTGCCGAAGTCAAGATCGTGATAGCCCCAAATAATCTTATACCTCATCTTGCGATCCGATCACCGCACTGACATACATTCTATTCATAGCTGCAATGTTCTCTATAGATATCTCTTTTGGACACTCTACTTCACAAGCTCCAGTGTTGGAACAAGCTCCAAAACCCTCTTCATCCATCTGCTTGACCATAGCTCTTACACGGCGAGGTGACTCCACCTGACCCTGTGGCAATAGTGCCAAGTGATTTACCTTTGCAGAGGTAAACAACATCGCAGAAGCATTTGGACAGGCCGCTACGCATGCTCCACAACCTATACATGTCGCGGCATCCATAGCTTGAGCAGCAGTATCTTTCTCGATAGGAATCGCATTGGCATCTTGTGCCTGACCCGTGTTGACAGATATGTAACCCCCTGCCTGAATGATACGATCAAATGAAGAACGATCAACGACCAAATCTTTTATAACAGGGAACGCCTTAGCTCTCCACGGCTCGATAGCGATCACATCACCATCGTTGAACTCACGCATGTGCAACTGGCAAACTGTAGTACCACCTAGAGGTCCGTGTGGTTTACCGTTGATCACCATGTTGCATGTACCACATATACCTTCACGACAATCGTGTGCAAAGGCAATCGGCTCCTTCTTTTCTGAAACCAATCTTTCGTTGAGTACATCCATCATCTCCAAAAAGGACATATGGTCGTGTGCCTCGACAGTATGATTTTCAAAACTACCGGAATGATCTTTACTTTTTTGTCTCCAAACTTTCAGCGTGAGCTTCATAATCTAAATTTTATATAAGATACGGAGCTTGATAGCTGCCGCAAATGATTAACATTATTTATACGATCTTGTTTTAAGTTCTACGTTTTCAAACTCAAGATTTTCTCTATGCAATATAGGATCGGTATCGTTCCACTCCCAAGCAGCAACATAAGTATAGTCTTTATCATTTCTTGCTGCCTCTCCTTCTGGTGAAGCATACTCTGCTCTAAAGTGTCCACCGCAAGATTCGTTCCTATTGAGTGCATCTACCATCAAGGTCTCTCCTAGCTCCAAGAAATCAGCTACACGTAAAGCCTTTTCCAATTCTGGATTAAACTCCGTACTGGTACCAGGAACATATAGATCTGCATAAAACTCTTTTCTAAGGTCTCTGATCAATGCTCTACCTTTGTTGAGCCCTTCCTCCGTACGTGACATACCGCAGTATTCCCAAACGATCTTACCTAGTTTTCTATGGAAACTTTCAGCAGATTGCTCACCGCCAATATTCATAAGTCGATCGATACGAGCTTGAGAATCATTTTGTGCAGCTTCAAACTCTGGAGTCTGGTCACTGATCTTTGGAGTACGAATCTCTTTAGATAAAAACTGTCCGATAGTGTAAGGAATCACGAAGTATCCATCAGCCAGACCTTGCATCAATGCAGATGCACCAAGACGATTGGCACCATGATCCGAGAAGTTGCATTCACCTAGGGCGAACAAACCTGGAACATTTGTTTCCAAATTGTAATCCACCCATAGGCCACCCATCGTATAGTGAACTGCTGGATAAATCTTCATCGGCATCTTATAAGGATCCTCGCCAGTAATCTTGACATACATATCAAAGAGGTTACCGTACTTGGCTGCAATGACTTCTTCACCCAACTTAGTGACGGTATCTTTTCCTGGATTATCTATTCCTTTGGAGTGCGCTGCACTTTTACCATATCGCTCTATAGCAGATGCGAAATCAAGGTATACTGCCTTGCCTGTAGACACCACTCCTTTGCCCTCATCGCAAGCTACTTTTGCAGCACGCGAGGCAACATCACGAGGTACTAGATTACCAAATGCAGGATATCTTCGCTCTAGGTAATAATCTCTATCCGCTTCAGGTATATCTAAAGCTGTTTTTGATCCTTTACGAATCGCTTCAGCATCTTCGACTTTATTAGGCACCCATACACGACCATCGTTACGCAAACTCTCTGACATCAAGGTCAACTTAGATTGGTAATCCCCCGACTGCGGTATACAGGTTGGGTGTATTTGTGTATAACACGGGTTTGCCATCAAAGCGCCACGGTGAACCGCTCTCCATGCTGCGGTAACATTGCAACCCATAGCGTTGGTAGAAAGGTAAAATACATTACCGTATCCTCCTGTCGCTAATACTACACAGTGTGCAGCGTGACGCTCCAACTTACCGTTCAATAAATTTCTTGTAATAATACCTCTTGCCTTTCCATCTACTTTCACTAGATCAACCATCTCGTGACGGTTATACATAGTCACATTGCCTAATGCAATCTGTCTGGAAAGCGCAGAGTAAGCTCCTAATAAAAGTTGCTGTCCTGTCTGACCTTTGGCATAAAAGGTACGCGATACTTGCACCCCTCCAAAAGATCTATTGGCAAGTAGGCCTCCATATTCTCTAGCTAATGGCACTCCTTGTGCCACTGCTTGATCTATGATATTGACACTCACTTCCGCTAGACGATGAACGTTCGCTTCACGAGAACGATAATCTCCACCTTTGATGGTATCATAAAAGAGACGGTAAATACTGTCTCCATCATTTTGATAATTCTTTGCTGCATTGATGCCTCCTTGCGCGGCAATACTGTGCGCACGACGTGGACTATCATGAAACGTAAATGCTTTGACATTGTATCCCAGTTCTCCAAGAGTAGCAGCTGCTGATGCGCCTGCCAAACCAGTACCGACTACTATAATGTCAATACGTCGCTTGTTGTTAGGGGCCACTAGATTCATAGTACCTCTATATTGGGACCACTTCTCTCCTAGTTCTCCTTTTGGAATTTTTGGATCTAAATTTATCATATTGATCTAAGCGTTAATTGTTTTTCTAAAGCACTTCTAATAACTCATCTGACTATCGGACGAAATACATCCAGATCGGTATAATAGCAAAACCCAATGGTATCAGTATAGAATAAGCAGTACCTACTCCTTTGATAATGGGTGTATATTTTTTGTGATTGAGTCCTAAAGACTGAAAAGCAGATTGGAATCCATGTGACAAGTGTAATCCAACTACGATCATAGATATCACGTAAAAGATGACAAAGCCAATGTTTCTATAAGCCTCTGAAACAGTAGCATATAAATTGGACATTTCTACTCCGTCTATAGTGACTGGTGCTATCCAGCCCAATTTCATCTTGAACCAAAACTGGTATAAGTGTATCAATAAGAATACTAATATGAGTGTTCCTAAGATAGCCATATTACTAGCGGCCCAATTGGTATTTTTAGCGGCTACTGCATACCGAGAGCCTTTTGATTGTCTATTATTCCACGCTACTACAAATCCTTGCACAATATGCAAAAGGATAAAAGAGTACAAACCATAGGACGTAAACTTTATGAGCGGATTGGAAGTCATAAACTTAGCATAGACATTGAAGGACTCCCCTCCGTCATTAGCAAGCAATTGAAGGTTTCCAATAAGATGTACTAGTAAGAACGTGATAAGAAATAAGCCAGTGAGGCTCATTATTAATTTCTGCCCTAAAGAAGAAGTTAGAAAGTTGATAATCCACTTCATAGTTACTTTTGATTTTTTCTGATACTATTATTTTTACGCAAATATCAGCGTAAAGATGTGCAAACAAATTTAGTTAATTAACAATATACATAGGGGTCTTGGTTTACTATTTAGAATTAATCTAAAGAAAATATAGCGCCTTGCATCTGCATATCCAGTATCTTTGCCCAAAAAACCCTCAAATAGTGGAACATACGCAAGAAATACATTTTTTAGACTACTTAGAATTTTACCCCGAAATAGCACCTCCAGTGACCCTTACGGATGATAGTCAGATCGCTTTTAGTAAACACAACAAGCCGTTTAAGCCCTTAATGATAGATAAATTCCTGACATTGAGTGAGAAAGACGCCATAGATGAGTTTACAGAATTTGTTCCTTGCTTCAGAATTCCAAACACTGGGGACTTTTATGCCGTTATATATTGGAAAGCAGCTTTGATGAATTATCAATACATCTTGGTCACATATGATAAGAAAGGTGGACTAGTAGATAAAGCGATCATAGCCGGGACTACATCTCATAATGGTGAGGACCTAGTAAGATCAGTAGCTAGTATTGACGAGGATTGGATAGTAACCATCGTCTCTGGTGCCTCTATACAGGCAAAAGACGAGATAAATCCGACATTGAGTAAGGCATTTACGCTCGAAATACTGGAAGGTGGAAAGATAATTTCCTCCGAATAAAGTTTAAGAAATTTATAATACCCATGAGTAAAAAGAAAAAGCCTTTTAAAGGCAAAAAAATACCTAGTGCTGAATTACAGCGCAGGATCATAGAATTGTTCAAAAAGAATCCCGATAAGAAGTATAGCCCAAAGCAAATCATAGTTAAGCTTGGAGTAGGCAACAATAAGGACTCCGTCAATGCTGCCCTGGAGCAGCTCAAGCAAAATGGCCTATTACGCCATCGTGCAGTACCCAAATTCAAATTAAAGCCAAAAGGACTGCTCAATCTCAAACAAAATTTAATAGGAGAGATTGACATGACTCGTACAGGCTCTGCCTACGTAGTAACAGAAGGCGATGAGGATGATGTTTATGTACCTGCAAAGCGCATGAATGGAGCCTTGCATGGTGACAAGGTAAAGGTTAGAGCATTTTACCCAAAAGGAAGAAATAAGGCAGAAGGTGAAGTTATCACTGTACTCGAAAGAGCAAATGACCACTTTCTAGGTACGCTCAATATCACAAGAAACTATGCCATGGTGATTCCAGACAATCCAAACATGGCTTTTGACATCTATATTGAGAGCAATTCTCTTAGAGAAGCAAAGGATGGCGAAAAGGTAGTCGTCAAGATTACCGATTGGCCTACTAGATCAAAGCCCACACCGACAGGTAAAATCACATCCGTACTAGGCACTGTAGGTACTAGTGATATCGAAATGAAATCCATTTTGATTAACAATGGTTTTATACTTGACTTTCCTGATGAGGTCATGAAGGAGTCTAAAAAGCTCAAGGCGCATATCACTGCCCAAGAAAAAGAAGTCCGACGAGACTTAAGAGATATTACCACGTTTACGATTGATCCGCTGGATGCAAAAGATTTTGATGATGCCTTGTCTATTCGCCTCCTGGAAAATGGAGAACTGGAAATAGGGATCCACATCGCTGATGTCACCCACTTTGTAAAACCAAAAACAGCTTTAGACAAAGAAGCGTTTAAAAGATCTACTTCTGTATACTTAGTAGACAGAGTACTTCCGATGCTTCCAGAAAAGATATCGAACCAGCTATGCTCTTTGCGCCCGAATGAAGATAAGTACACCTTCAGCGCTATTTTTCAATTTGATGAAAAGAATAAAATCACTAAAGAGTGGTATGGCAAAACCATCACCCATTCAGATAAGCGATTCACCTATGAGGAGGCGCAAGAGGTCATGGAAAATGGACATGGTCCATTTTACAATGAGCTATTCAACCTAAATACCTTGGCTAAAAAATTGCGTAAAGCAAGATTCAAAAAAGGAGCCATCAACTTTGAAACAGAAGAAGTAAAATTCAAACTTGACGAAACGGGTAAACCAATAGGTCTCTACATTAAGCAACGAAAAGATGCACACCTTTTGGTAGAGGAATATATGCTTCTTGCCAATCGTAAGGTGGCTGAGTTTATACAGAAAAAAGGAAAACAACAAGAGATTCCATTTATATACCGTATCCATGATTTGCCTAATGAAGATAAGGTTAATGACTTTGCACAATTTGCAAAAGAATTGGGTGTCAATATGGACACAACCAATGCAAAGACAATAGCCAAATCCTACAATGAAATGATGGCCAAGGTCGCTGCTGACCCTGGCTTGAAAGTACTAGAATCATTGGCTATCAGAACGATGTCCAAAGCAGCCTATAGTCCTGACAATATAGGCCATTATGGATTAGCTATGGAAAACTATGCACACTTTACCTCTCCCATTAGAAGGTACTCTGATGTACTAGCGCATCGTATTCTAGAGAAGAATTTGAAAAGTGAGTTTAGAGGTAACAAATCCAAGCTAAACGAAAAGTGCTTACACATCTCTAAGATGGAGCGTAAAGCCATGAAAGCGGAACGTGAAAGCATCAAGTATAAGCAGGTAGAATATATGCAAGGCCGAGTTGGGAATGATTTTGATGGATACATCACTGGTTTTTCTGATCGTGGCTTCTTTGTCGAACTTGCTGATGTAAAAGCAGAAGGTATGGTAAAATTCAATACCACCAATGATCACTACATCGTAGAAGCTAGTCGTCTCAAAGCGAAGGGCAGCAAATTTGGTCAAGTCATCAAAATGGGCGACAAGGTTCGTGTTCGCATCAAGGATGCTAGCCTTGATAAAAAACAAATTGACTTAGTATTTACAGAGGAAGAGGATTGATTCTCTATTGATAATCACCTCCAAAAATAATAAAAAGGATAACTAGCTCTCGCTAGTTATCCTTTTTTTCACATAGTAGACTTTTGAATTATTATATTATTCTTTTGAAACTTCGATTTCATTGGTTTCGATTTCTGCTGGATCTACTTTCGTAAAGTTGGTAAAGAAGTACCAGATAATTCCCGTCAAAATCACCATATCTGCGATATTGAAAATACCTGTTCGTAAGTCCCCAATACCCACATTCATAAAATCAACCACCTTGCCATAGAGGATGCGGTCAATTAAATTACTCAAGCCGCCTCCCAATATGAGACTAAAAGGGACAATCTGATTTTTAAGCAAATCCTTGCTAAACAAAGTCATATAGAACAAGCCCAAGATCAACATAATAGGCAAAATCTTTAAAAGCAGAATATTCCAAATACCTGTCAACTCTGATCCCCAGCCCAAAAATGCACCTTCGTTTTCAGCAAAGATCCAACGAAACATGTCATTAAAGTAGGATGACTCTCCTTGTCCCTCAAACTTATTTCTAGCCCAAATCTTGCTTACCTGGTCAAAAGCTATGGATCCGATTACGATCACCAACACCTTACTTATTCTACTCATTTTTTATTATTAGCTTGGCCTCAAGATAACAAATTGCAAGAATTAATTTACATTTATAGGACAAGCCAAAATTTAAGATATGGAACCCTTTTTTGCCAATGATGCCGTGACTTTTGGAGTATTGATGATCGTCTTAGGCCTTATTTTTCATACTTCCCATTCAGACCATCCGTTTTGGAAGAAATTTTATCGCTTTGTTCCTGCCTTATTATTGTGCTATTTTATTCCAGCTATCCTCCATTATCCATTTGGTTTGATTGCGGCGCACTGGTATCCAGATGGTAGTCTTGATGCAGTGCTTAGCCAATACAAACTGGTTTTGCCTGATGGCCTGAGTTTTGATGCAATCAATGCCTTTCTAGATGATAGTGGCGTGCCCAGCTCGGCCTATGAAGGACTCCAAAAACACTCCAAGCTATACTATGTTGCGTCTAGATACTTACTCCCTGCTTCCTTGATTCTTTTGTGTTTAGGCATCGATTTTCAAGGGCTCAAAAACCTAGGCCCCAAGTCACTGATCATGTTTTTTGCTGCTACTTTGGGTATAGTCTTAGGAGGCCCGATCGCCTTGCTCCTTATATTGAATATAGCGCCCAATATCGTAGACGCCAACCCCGATGAACTATGGCGTGGCTTGTCCACTGTTGCCGGATCTTGGATCGGTGGCGGTGCGAATCAGACTGCCATGAAAGAAATATTCGTAGTTTCGGACAGGATATTTTCTACCATGATCGTAGTAGATGTAGTCGTTGCCAACATATGGATGGGCTTCCTACTATACGGTGCCAACATGAGTAGCAAGATCGATAAGTTCTTCAAAGCAGATTCATCTGCTATCGACGACCTAGTGACTCGGGTCAGTAGCTATCGTGCTAGTATCGCTAAGATTCCTACTACAACAGACCTATTCATTTTGGGAGCTGTAGCATTTGGCGGAGTTGCCTTAGCTCATTTTGGGGCTGATATCCTCAGTCCATTTTTCAGAGGTTTCAAAGAGACCTTATCTAGTATGAGACTTGACTCTTTGATGTCTCATTTCTTTTGGCTGATTGTCATATCCACCACCTTTGGCTTGATTCTATCTTTCACCAAAGCCCGCAAGCTAGAGGGTGTAGGCGCATCCAATTGGGGTTCTGTATTCATATATATACTAGTGACGACCATCGGCATGAAAATGAACATTGGTGACATCCTTGCCAACCTCGGTTTGTTTGCCATCGGTATCGTTTGGATGTTGGTACACGTGATCATTTTGCTGATTACTGCCAAGTTGATCAAGGCGCCATTCTTTTTTGTGGCAGTTGGTTCACAGGCCAATGTCGGTGGTGCCGCTTCTGCGCCTGTCGTTGCGGCAGCTTTCAATCCAGCTCTAGCTCCTGTAGGGGTTTTGATGGCGGTATTGGGCTATGCACTGGGCACTTATGGTGCGATCATTTGTGCGATCATGATGCA